>JAURXC010000030.1 GCA_030654645.1 Deltaproteobacteria bacterium
ATGAATCCCTGGATGGACTGGGTGAGTTTGATTTCATCTGGATGCGCTTTGTGCTTGAGTACCATCGCGCGGGAAGCCGAGATATTGTGCGAAATCTGTCAAGACTTCTGCGTCCCGGCGGAATTCTTTGCCTGATCGACCTTGATTACAACTGCCTCAGCCACTTCGGACTCAGCCCCAGGCTGGAGAAAACCATCAGCGGCATCATGGAGACACTGGAAAGGGACCATGATTTTGATCCCTATCTCGGCAGGAAACTATACTCATTCCTATACGACCTGAACTACCGTGAAATTGCCGTGGATGTCGGCATGCATCACCTGATTTATGGACCACTTGACCAGGTTGACGAATACAACTGGACAAAGAAAGTGGAAGTGGCAGCGCAGAATTCGGGATATGGATTCGATGAATACCCAGGTGGCTACGATGAATTTGTCGAGGAATTCAAGACCTTTTTTGCAGATCCGCGCCGATTCACCTATACACCGGTCATTTCCTGCAGGGGAATCAAGCCTCCGGCCTGATCAGATGTTTGTGAAAGTTTACCCCTGACTGCAATTCTCCAGTACACAGCGGCTGATAAAAGCTTCCATGAATCTTTCCGCGGTCTCCTTGAACTCCAGCAGCTCAATCCCGAAACCGGTCGGCAAGGTCGTTTTCTTGATTTCCTGGCGACGGTTCACCCAGGCTATTCGTCCTCTTGCCTCGATTGTCTGGAAGTTGTCGGGAAGAGTCATGCAGATTTCAACCGGTGTCCCCTCATGCACGTCTTCATGACTAGCGACAAAAATCCCCTTCATGCTGAGATCTCTGCTGACGGCATCATAGCTGTTTCCATCCACGATGAACGATAGCGGCACACTGGTAGAAACCCTGGTCTGCCCCCTGGGACTGAAAGAGGCAGACTCATCCCGGTTTGACGGCACGTACTGGTAAGCCTTGGAATAATAACTTAAAAAAGCCTCCACAATGCGACTTTCAAACTGTTTCCCGCACTCGTCCCGAAGAAGTTGAAACGCCTCGTCAAGCGGCATGGGAGCACGATAGTGGCGCTTGGCGGTTACCGCTTCAAAATAATCTGCCACCGCAATTATCTTGGATCCCAGAGGCACATCATTCCCTTTGAGGCCTTGCGGATAGCCGCTGCCGTCCACCTTTTCATGGTGCGCTCCTGCAATCTCCGGAACTTCGCGGTAGATACCTTCAAAATTGATCTGAGCCAGTATTTCCCTGGTTTTGCCGGCATGGGCCTTGACGGTATCGTACTCTTCCGGTGTCAGGCTCCCCTCTTTTTTGAGAATCGCATCCGGCACCCCGATCTTGCCGTAATCGTGGAGCAGTGCGGCCACCCTGATCTTCTCACACTCATCGGTGGAAAGGTTCAGCTCCCTGCAGATTCCGATGGAATATTCGGTAACTTTTTCAGAGTGTCCGGCGGTAAGCGAATCACGGGCATCAATGCTGGCCGACAGGACCTGAAGCACCGAATTGAACTGCCGCACCTTGGATTCAATAAGATCGGCGTTGCGCAGACTGATGCCTATCACGGACGCGATCCCCATCAAAAGGCTTATGTCGCTCTGAACCAGCGGATTTTTGGTTTTCACATTATCTACAGCCAAGAGGCCTATCGATATCCCTTCACAAACAATCGGGCAGCAGATAAAAGCCTGGGTGCCGACTCTTTTCACGAATGACTGGCTTTGCGGCGACAGGGTTTCCTCGATCTCTTTCAGATCGTTTATCAGAAAAGGTTTCTGCTCATGAAAGGAAATTGTAAAGATCCCTTTCGAATTAGGGCTGTCAAGATTGAATGAGACTGAATCCAGCAGACCAAGCTGATCGTGGGAATAGCCGTATCCGTTATGCAAAACCAGCTTGCTTCTTTCCGGATTTGCAATAAGGATCAGGCCACGGTCATAATTGAGCCGTTTTTTCATGATCTGGCATACGTTAGCAAGAATATCTTCACAATTGGTGCAGGTACTCAACGCCTGACCAATCTCATTGGTCATCAACGCGTTATTGTAGTTATTGTCGATCTGCTCGATAAGTTTTTCGGTCGATTCCCTGGTATTGTCCAGACTGGCCTGCATTTCACTTTTTTCAATCTTGGCTGCCACAATCGCCAGTATGCACACCAGCGATACAAACAGTGGCAAAAGGATCTCCAGGGCGGTCCAGCGGTCGGTCGCTGCCAACATCAGCGACATGAAAGTAAAAAAAATAGTTACGGCTATCCCCATCCTTCTCAAATATACCGACAGCGATCTTTCCCAGGTCACAATATAGCGGCATGACTCGCCGCCGTCGAAGATGCACTCGGGATGCTGAACATGGGGAAGCTTGAAACCGAACACAACCACCAGCGCCTCGAAAAAACCGATCCTGTTTTTGCACTGGAAAGGTTTTTCGACGATTCCGATACGAGGGGTTACGGTTATTTCCACCTTGTTTGAAGAGATCTTTCGGGATTCGTAGTTCGACGACTTTGTGAAATTCGAGGTGGCCTTGTTTATCAACTCAAAGGCATTGGCGGGGCCGATCAAACCTAGGGCATACTGCCTCATTACTCCCAGCGCAGCCGGAGAAGCCGCGTAACGGCCGGCTTCCCTGGCAATGTTCTCGTTCCCGGTCAGCTGAACCAGCTTTTCATAGAAAAGATCAATCTGCTCCTGGGTGAACCAATGCCCCTGGTCGGCGACTTCGTAGGCTTTCATTCCGGCATGGTGCAGAAGTTCGCTGACGTTCACATAACTGTACTTGCTGGTTATAAGCCTGACATAATAATCGATTATCCTGCTATTGTAGATTGCGGCGCTCATCAGGCGGTAATCCCGGGCAACTCGACTTCAATGTCTTTCTGGACAAAGCGAAAACCGTTATCACAGAATTTTATGAATTTGTCGGTGTAATGCAGATTCATGATGCAGAGAGTGTAAACCTTTTCAACCGGCAGGCAGATGTTCTCGGCATATGATGCGGGAAACATCAGAACCGGCATTTCCTGATGCTCATAATCGTCCGCCACGCACGAAAGAGCCGATTCAATCACGCTTCCGGGCACGGTCATATCGATCAGCATCACGGTCGCACAGTTGGTAAGATTGGCCATATTGAGGCCGATATCGGTAACATTGGCCATGATGACAGCCTTCAACTCACCTTCTTCGGCAAGAGAATAGAGATGTTTTTCTTTTTTGAAACCAAGCCGCTGGTACTCCTCGGACAGTCCATCCGTGGAGGAATTCCCCGACTGAAGATCAAAGGCGTCAATCATCAGACCGCCGGAAACATGACGGTAGAAGCGCTTCAATTCGTCATAATCGCCGGACTGCGTCGGTTTCAACGTCCACTGTTCCGGCAGTTGTTCTTGATCAAACCCGGCCTTGTGATAATGAAAATAGGCGAACTTGTCGAGAGAGCAACCGTGAGGATCGTTGATTTCCTTGGCAAACCCCCCAAACACCCGGTTCGGAAACTTGTTCTCCGGTCTGAAATAATAAAAAACGTACTTCAAATGAGCCGAGTAGAGCTGGTAAAGATCATTCAGATAGCAGCTGATCTGCTTCAACACCATCAGGCCGGCCTTCATCGACTCGGTCTTGTTGGCGGCATGGTGGTGAATCATCCAGGAGTTTTCGTACAGACGTACCATGGACATGTGCCCAAGGATAACGCCCTTGTCCTGATAGATGAAATGCCGTGCTATGGCGGGGTTGTGGTTATACAGCTTTTCATAGATGCGCTTGATTTCGTGCTTGTTGGACTGAAAGAAAGCATATTTTTCAGGATAGATGAAACCGGTTTCGAAAAAAAAGTTCCAGAGCGCATCCATAACCACGCTGGTGCAGACATATGAATTGCTGTTATCCGCCTGGTGAAGCAGTGACAACAGCCTGACATGGTCATCCATGGCCATGTCGAGAATCGCCAGTCCACATCTCACTACACCATCTTTAAGCCCTGCACCGCTGGTATTTCTATAGACAACCTGCGCACGGCACTTGATCCGGAAGCTTTGGGCAAAGCTCAGATCCAGCTCCGGAATTATTATACCGGCTAACAGCTGGGAATTACCCGCAGCTTCCTCCACCGAAAAACCCGAGCCGGAAATATCAATGGTTTTAAGATTAACATTAATGCCGGTCAGCGGATGGACGAACACCACGCTGGGAGAAGGGACCAGCACATGCCTGGTACTGCGGAACTGTTTCGGCCTGTACCTCTGGATACGGTCACTGACCGGAGACAGCACGAATGTCACGACGTCCCGATCAACCACCTGCCTGATGATCCTGCATTCGCCGGAATACAGCAGTTCGCTCTCGGCGTGAAGATGCAGGCTGACCGGCGATGAAGAATTAATCCACTGGAAGGCCTGGGGTGAAGTCGAGGTTACCTGGGCACAAAAAGACATGGGGTTGGAATCAAGCAGGGCCCCTTTAAACACGGCGCTGCTCTGGGTGACTGTGGCCTGTATGCCGCTACTGAGATAGCGCTTAGCTTTTCTGGAATTAATTTCATTGCACACTTCCGGCAGCAGCAAACTGATGCCCTGCTCGTTGATGCTGATAACTTCAGGATTGACCTGAAGGCATTTCTTGCCGTCCGTGATCAGCATATTCTGAAAGGAGTGCGACTTAAGAATCCAGGGGTCGGTCGGCTCGCTCCAGACACAATCAAGCTTGTCACCGGCACAGGGGAGCGGTTTCGCGGTAAGTGACAGGGTGCTTTCGAACTTGGTATGCTTCAGATTTATCAGAACCGTTCGATCCTGAAAGTTTATGTAATTGAGCTTGTTGACAAGAAAACGCTTGCCGATACCACGAACCTTTTGAATGTTCCCACTTTCGGCATCTGCATCGGAGGAGCTTAAGCGCGGTATGATATGCAGTTTGTCCATTTTTTACCCATTGAATAAGCAGAATCCAAGTTTTCAAGGTTACCGATTTGTTATTAACAAGCATTTCGGAAACACTAGCCACGCCTGCTTGTGATGTTTAAATATTTATATTTATAAATGGCACTTCCACAGCCATCCATTCGGGATTATTACTGTATTTTCTAGCACATCTGCCAGAGGGCTACAAGTAAATTAGAACGGCGGGCACCAACCATTAATAACTGTTTCACAACTGCTTCAAATATCAAGCAGGCCATCGAGCCCACCCAATCGGACTGATTTGCATCATGGCCACCAACTATGATACACAATATCCACAATGAAAAAGCTCAACCCACCGCAGCAACGTGCTGTCAATACAACCGAAGGCGCCTTGCTGATTCTGGCCGGGGCCGGTTCCGGCAAGACCCAGGTCATCACCACCCGCATCGTGCACCTGCTGAAAGACAAGCGGGTTCCGGCCGAAAACATCCTGGCGGTGACCTTCACCAACAAGGCCGCCAAGGAGATGAACGAACGTGTCGGCGCCATGGCCGGTCCGCTGGCCAAGGGGATCGTCATCTCAACCTTCCACTCGCTGGGTGTGCGCATCCTGCGCCGCGACATCCGCGCCTTGGGCTTCAAGCCCAACTTCTCGATCTATTCCAGCTCCGACCAGGCCGGCGTGATCCGCCAGGCGGTCCGTGAACGTGACATCGACCCGAAAAAGATCGACCCCGACCAGATCCTCTGGAAGATATCCGGCCTGAAAAACCGCCTGATCGGTCCGAAGGATTTCACGCCGGACCACAGCAGCCCGCTGGAGATTGCTGTGGCAGCCGTCTATCCCCGTTACCAGGAACTGCTGAAGGGCTTCAATGCGATCGATTTCGACGACATCATCATGCTCTCGGTCGGACTGCT
>JAURXC010000329.1 GCA_030654645.1 Deltaproteobacteria bacterium
ACGCGCTTCATCGAGAACACGCCCGAGCTGCTGGCCTTCGCCGCGCGCCGCGACCGCGCCAGCAAGCTGCTGCGCTTTCTCGGCGAGGTGGCGGTCAACGGCAACCCCGAAGTCCAGGGCCGCACGCTGCCCGCGCTGCCGCTGCCCAAGCCGGTGCTGCCGAAGGTCGATCTGGAGTCCCCGATCCCCGACGGCACCCGCCAGCGGCTGCAGGCGCTGGGGCCGGCCGGCTTCGCCCAGTGGATGCTGGCGCAGAAGCAGGCGCTGATCACCGACACCACCATGCGTGACGCACACCAGTCCAACCTGGCAACCCGCGTCCGCAGCCATGACATCCTGAAAATAGCCGAGCCGACTTCCCATCTGGGAGCCGACCTGTTCTCGCTGGAATGCTGGGGCGGCGCCACCTTCGACGTCTCGATGCGCTTTCTGAAGGAAGATCCCTGGCAGCGCCTGCACAAATTGTCGGAAGCTGTCCCCAACATCCTGTTCCAGATGCTGCTGCGCGGCTCCAACGCGGTCGGCTACACCAACTATCCGGACAACGTGGTCGAGAAGTTCGTCGAGGAGGCCGCCAACTCCGGAGTGGATATCTTCCGCATCTTCGACTCGCTCAACTGGACTACCGGTATGAAGGTGGCAATGGAAGCGGTCCGGAAGAGCGGCAAGATCTGCGAGGCAGCCATCTGCTACACCGGCGACATCACCGATCCCAAGCGCGACAAGTATCCGCTGGAATACTACATCAACATGGCCAAGGAACTGGAGCTGATGGGCGCCCATATCCTGGCCATCAAGGACATGGCCGGCCTGCTGAAACCGCTGGCGGCCTACAAGCTGGTCAAGGCGCTGAAAGAGAATGTCGGCATCCCGATTCATCTCCACACCCACGACACCTCCAGCAACGGCAGCGCCATGCTGCTGAAAGCCAGCGAAGCCGGCGTCGATATCGTCGATGCGGCACTGTCGTCGCTGTCGGGTCTGACCGCCCAGCCGAACCTGAACGCGCTGGTGGCATCACTGGAAGGGAGCGAGCGCGACCCGCTGGTCAATGCCGCCGGACTGCAGAAACTGGCCAACTACTGGGAAACCGTGCGCGATTATTATGCGCCGTTCGAATCCGGCCTGAAAAGCGGCACCGCCGAGGTCTACCACCACGAAATTCCGGGCGGCCAGTACTCGAACTACAATCCGCAGGTGGCCGGTCTGGGACTGATCGAGCGTTGGGACGAGTGCAAGGAGATGTACCACAAGGTCAACATGATGTTCGGCGATATCGTCAAGGTGACGCCATCCTCGAAGGTGGTCGGCGACATGGCCATGTTCCTGGTAAAGAACAACCTGGAACCGGAAGATGTCTTCACCTCCAAGGAAGAGCTGGCCTTCCCCGAATCTGTAGTCGGAATGTTCAAGGGGATGCTGGGCCAACCCTACCAGGGCTGGCCGCAGGAACTGCAAAAGATCGTGCTGAAAGATACACAGCCGATTACCTGTCGTCCGGGTGAACTGCTGGAACCGGTGGACTTTGAAGAGGAACGGCTCAAGCTGGAGGAGAAGCTGGGACATCGCATAGATGACAAGGCGCTGGTTTCGGCGATCCTCTATCCCAATGTCTACCCGGATTTCGACCGCCACCGCCAGGAATACTCCGACACCTCGGTGATCCCGACCCCGATCTTCTTCTACGGTCTGGAGCCGGGCCAGGAGACCTCGATCGACATCGAACCGGGCAAAACCCTGATCATCAAACTCAACACCATCGGCAAGGTCCAGAAAGACGGCACCAGGGCCGTGTATTTCGAGCTTAACGGCAACAACCGTTCGGTCGTCATCCGCGACCTTTCCGTGGAGACCGACGAAAAGGCCCGTGAAAAAGCCGACAAGGGCAATGCCAGCCACATCGGGGCTCCGATGCCGGGCAAGGTGCTCAAGGTCAACGTCAAGGCCGGCGACGAAATCAAGGCGGGCGATGTGCTGATGGTGACCGAGGCGATGAAGATGGAAACCAACATCAAGGCCAAGGCCGACGGCAAGATCGCCGAGGTGAAGTTCAAGGAAGGCGAAAAGGTTGATAAAGAGGATCTGGTGTTTGTAGTGGCGTAATCGCTGCGTCTGACATATACAACTTTAACGCCCCGCTTCCGCAAGGAGGCGGGGCGTTTTATTGAGTGTCATTTATTCGATTTTACTTCACCACAACCCGGTCGATAATCACCGTCCCCATACCAATGACTAACCCGCGGATGGTCGTCGTATTGGGGCGGGTCTGAT
>JAURXC010000339.1 GCA_030654645.1 Deltaproteobacteria bacterium
TACAACTCCGGTGTGACGGCAAAAGTGCTGACAAAAACCACCGTAACCGGCAACGGCCAGAAGATCAGCTACCCGCAGACCGACAAGGCCGAGGTGACCGCCATGACCGTGGAGCTGGCGCCGGGCGCGGAAACCGGCTGGCATAAACATCCGGTGCCGGTGTATGCCTACGTCGTATCCGGCAACCTGACGGTCGAACTCGAAGACCGCAAACAGCTTGCATTCAAAGCCGGGGATGCCATCATCGAGGTGGTCAACACGCTGCACAACGGCAGGAACAGCGGCGGTGAGCCGGTCCGGCTGGCGGTGTTCTACCTGGGGGCCGAAGGAGTCCCCAATGTCATCAAGCCGGCGGTGGCAAAAACTGAAGAGAAAAATCTAACCCCTCCCAGCCTCCCCTTAAACTAAGGGGAGGAGTTGATAACCTCTCCTGCTTGTTACGAAGAGGAGGGACGCGGTTTTCATCCCCCTCTTAAGATAAGAGGGGGCAGGGGGATTTATGAGGATCCTGTACAGAGTTGAACAACTCACTATCATCAAACCTAACCCTGATAAACAGGATAAGTGCGTTAACGAAGTTGTTTTCTGCCTGAAAATAGCAGAAAACAACTTCTAACTTACTAAAGGACAATCACATGGCATTCGACGCGAAACTTGCAATGACCGACAGTATCGCAAAAATCACCCTGACCGGCTCCCTGGACGCCAGCTCTGCCCCCCGTTTCAAGGAGGTCATCGAACAGGCCGCTGTCCAGTCTCCCACGCGGCTGGTGCTGCTGATGAAGGACCTGGAGTTTCTGGCCAGCGCCGGCCTGCGGGTGCTGATCTTCGCCAAGCAGAAGATGGGGGCCAAGGTGGATATCTACGTGGTCGGCAGCCAGGGACCGGTGCTGGGAACTCTGGAGATGAGCGGCTTTCACCACAGCGTCTATATCCAGGATACCTACGCCGACGCCTGACAGCCAGATTCCCTCCCCGCATGCGGGGAAGCGGAAATTTCACCGAAATGCGCCTCCAGCAAGGGGTTGTTATGAAACCAATATGTTTGCCCGCCACACTGGATTCACTGGATGAGATCGGAAAATACGTGGTGGCCGCGACCACCGAGGCCGGGCTTGATACCAAGGCCGCCTACGGCATGAGGCTTGCCGTGGACGAGATCGCCACCAATATCATCACCCACGGCTATGAAGAGGCCGGCAGGAGCGGGGAGATCAACCTGAGCGGAGTGTTGAGCGATTCCTCCCTGACCATGGTGCTGGAAGATACCGGTATCCCTTTCGATCCGCGCAGCCAGGCAGCGCCGGATGAGGACGACCTCTGCCTGCCGTTGGAGGAGCGTTCCATCGGCGGCCTGGGAATATTCCTGGTGCTGAAGGGGGTGGATGATTTCAGCTACGAGTACGCGGAGGGGCGCAACCGCAATATCCTGGTGGCCAAGCGCCCGCTTGTCGTAAACGGATAAAAAGGAAACCAGCATTGTGGATATCTAAGTCTAACCCCCCTCAATCCCCCCTTGTGACTCGGACTACGTCCGCTCCCTTCGGGACGCCTTCGCGGTCCAATCCCTTCAGAATTGTCAGGGGGGAAGCTTTGAAGTCTCCCCTGATAAGGGGAGATTTAGAGGGGTTTGCTGTGAAAGTACAATGGTTACAGCGTTCTAGCCGAAGACCAGTAACTCATAAAAAGGAGCATGCCATGGATATGCTGGAAACCATCTGCAGCCGTCGCAGCATCCGCAAATACCTGGACAGGCCGGTCGAGCCGGAAAAGATCGACTCGCTGCTCAGGGCCGCCATGTATGCCCCTTCGGCAATGAACGAGCAGCCCTGGCGCTTCATCGTCATTAACGACCGCAGCCTGTTCGGGAAGATCATGCGGGCGCACCCCTATGCTTCGATGCTGAACAGCGCTCCGCTGGCGATCCTGGTCTGCGGCGATACCAGCCTGGAGAAGGCTCTCGGCAACTGGCCGCTGGACTGTTCCAACGCCACCCAGAACATGCTGCTGGCGGCCCATGCCATGGGCCTGGGCGCGGTCTGGTGCGGCGTCTACCCCGAACGGGAGCGGATGAACGCCCTGGCCGGGATGTTCCATCTCCCGGGGACGGTGCTGCCGTTTGCCCTGGTGGCCGTCGGATACGCGGATTCCAGGCCGGCGCCCCCATCCCAAAGGTTCAATCCCGAGAGGGTCTGTCTGAATGACTGGAGCAACCGCTATCCGGCCCGAGGAGCATGAACTCATGTTGAAAAATGTTCCCGTACATCGTGAAATTACTTTCAAGCCGAATGACTGTTCGGCTTCGGAGCGGATCGTTACGTCATCGAGATGTTCAATCAGCTTGCTGCTGATCCTGATCCTCATGGCGGTCACCTTTTCCCCGCTTCCGGCAAATGCCGTGCAAGCCGCTTTGAAGAAGGCCTCCCTGATTCCGCTCTGGTCGCCCCAGGCGCAGTTTGCCGGTTACTACGTGGCACTTGACAAGGGCATTTACCGCAAACATGGCATTGACCTGACCATAATTACCGGCGGGCCAGAGCAGTCACCCTCCCGGCTCCTCAAGAGCGGCAAGGCCGATTTTGCCGTGCTCTGGCTCGCTACCGCACTCCAGCAATATGCCGCCGGTGTCCGGCTGATAAACCTGGCGCAAATCGTTCAGAAATCGTCCCTGATGCTGGTGGCCAGGAAATCCGGCGGAATTGCCTCGCCGGCGGATATGCGCGGCAGGAAGGTCGGGTTGTGGGGGGGCGATTTTGCCGTTCCGTTTCAGGCTTTCCTGAAGAAATATCGTCTGCAGGTACGTGAGATTCCCCAGTCCTACACCGTGAACCTCTTTCTGCGCGGCGGGATCGATGTGACCTCCGCCATGTGGTACAACGAGTATCACACCATAATCAATTCCGGGATCGATCCCGATGAGTTGAATCTGTTTTTCCTGCACGAGCACGGCATAAATTTTCCCGAGGACGGCCTCTACGCACTTGAGGAGAACTGCCGCAAGGACCCCGCCTTGGCCGACGCCTTTGTCAAGGCTTCGCTGGAAGGGTGGCGCTACGCGTTTGACCACCCCGACGAGGCGCTGGAGATTGTCCTGAGATATATGAAGGAGGCCGGCATTCCGGCTAACCGGGCTCACCAGAAATGGATGCTGGAGAAGATGCGGGAACTGATCCTGCCCAAAAATGCCGGTGAAGTGATGGGACAGCTGAAACCATCTGACTATCAGAGCATCAGCGCGGAACTGCTCGCTAGTGGAGTGGTCGGGTCCGTACCCAGGTTCGAAGATTTTATCCGGAGATCAAATGTGCGCCAATAGGAGCATCGCCCACAAACTTATCCTTGTAATCACGCTGTGCTGTGTCCTGATATTCACCGTAACCATCGGGTATTTTTATTACAGTTCACGACTGTTGCTGGAGCGCGAACTGAAGGATGATGCCCGCAACCTTGTGCTCTCATCGGTAAACGGGGTGGAAACGGCGCTGGCATCCATCGGCAAGACCACCGAGGGCATGGCTCACTCCCTGGAAACAGGCAGATACACCGATAAGTCACTTGGCAGGCTGCTCGTGGACGTATTGGAGAGCAACCGGGAAATATACGGCGCCGGCGTGGCCTTTGAACCGGATGCCGCCGCTGCGTCACGACCGCTGGAGCCCTATTTCTACCGGAAGGATGGAAAAATAGTCCCGACTCCCGACGATGAATTTCACAACCCCACCTCCGACTGGTACCAGATACCGAAGGAGTTGGGAAAAAAGGAGTGGAGTGAGCCGTATATCGACGCGAGCTGCGGCGGAGCGCTGATGAGTTCCTGCTCGGTTCCGATTTATGAGGGGGACGGCGATAAACGACGTTTTCGCGGGATTGTGGTGAGCGATGTCTCGCTGCACCGGCTGACCGAAATCGTCAGTTCGATCAAGGTGCTTGAAACCGGCTACAGTTTCCTTTTGTCGAGGAACGGAACCATCCTGACCCATCCCGACAAGGAAATGATCATGAACGAGACCATCTTCAGCCTGGCCGAGTCCCGCAACAACCCGACCCTGCGCGATATCCGCCGCAGGATGATCCGTGGCGAGTCCGGCTTCATACCCTATACCGACACCAGGGGGGTGGACAGCTGGATGTATTACGCACCGGTCTCGTCCACCGGCTGGACACTGGCGGTCGTGTTCCCCAAAGCGGAGCTGTTTGCCGGGATACGTTCGCTGACCATCACCGTCGCATTGATGCTGTTTGCCGGAATCCTGCTGCTCGGGGCGGCGGTGGCGGCAATAGCCCGTTCCATCACCACACCGCTGCATGCGCTGGCGGAGGCAACCGAGGTGATAGCCTCCGGAAATTTTGATGCGGAGCTTCCGCCGGTTTGTTCGGGGGACGAGGTGGGAACACTCACCAAGGCCTTTGTCTCCATGAGAGAGGCCCTCAAGGAATATATCCGCGAGCTGACCGAGACCACCGCAGCCAAGGAACGCATCCAGAGCGAACTCCGCCTGGCCACCGAGATCCAGACCAGCCTTTTGCCGCGGATTTTCCCCCCTTTTCCCGACCGCAACGAGTTCGACATCTTTGCCTCGATGGACCCGGCCAAGGAGGTCGGGGGGGATTTCTACGACTTCTTCTTCATCGATGACGACCGTTTCTGCTTCCTGATTGCGGACGTGGCCGACAAGGGGGTCCCGGCGGCGCTCTACATGATGGTGGCCAAGACCCTGCTCAAGACCGAGGCCCAGCGACTGGGGGCTCCCGAGTTGATACTGGGCGCCGTCAACAACATCCTGGCGGCGGACAACGAAAACTGCATGTTCGTCACGGTGTTCTGCGCCATCCTCGACACCCGCAGCGGCGAGGTGTGCTTCGCCAATGCCGGCCACAATCCGCCGCTGGTCTGCGGCCCGGCCGGTATCGCATACATGACCCCCAAGGCCGGATTCGTGCTGGGCCCCATCCCGGATTCAGCCTACGAATGCGAGTGCCTGACCCTCCAGCCGGGCGACACGCTGTTTCTCTACACCGATGGCGTTACCGAGGCCAAGAGTCCCGAAGCGGAGCTTTATGGTGAAGCCCGGCTGCTGGAGGCCCTGAAACGGAGCCCGTCCGGGAATCTGGCGGATATGATCCACTTCATCCGGGACGAGGTGCAACGGCACGCCAACGGCGCCCCCCAGTCCGACGATGTTACCATGCTGGCGGTCAGGTATACGGGGCGCGACAGTGGCGGAAGGATTGCGGAGGCTGGCGATGCGTTACAGCAGTGAGCAGTTGCA
>JAURXC010000367.1 GCA_030654645.1 Deltaproteobacteria bacterium
CGGCTCTGATCAGCTCGGAAGCATCATCGATATAACCGGGATGCCCCAACCCGAAAGGCTTCCTTACGATGGCCAGGGCCCCGGCTTCCATGGCGTGAAAGCATTTGTCCGCATCATTGGCGTCGTAGCTTCCGCTGACGATGATAATCGGCACCGGGTTGCTCTCCATGATCCGGCGCGTAGTTTCGAAGCCGTTCAGTTTCGGCATATGAATATCCATGGTGATTACATCCGGTTTCACCTGCTCCACGGCTGAAAGCGCCATCTCGCCGTCTTTGGCGATTCCGACCACCGACACCAGCGGATCGGCGGAAAGGATATGGGCGAGCAATTCTTGCTCGACCGGCGAGTCTTCCACTATGAGAACGCGTATCATGTTGGGTTCCTTTAAAATCAAAAACAACCCCCCTCAATCCCCCCTTATCAGGGGGGAAGCTTGAAGGCTCTCCCCTGATAAGGGGGGATTGAGGGGGGTTTTCTTCCCTTAAATGAGTTTTTTCATTACTTCCAGCAGATTGCTCTGGTCGAAACTGCTCTTCACGATGTAGGCGTTTGCCCCGGCATCGATTCCGCGCTCCCGGTCTTCCCGGGAAGCGAGCGCGGTTACCAGCACCACCGGCAGATCGCCATATTCCCTGTCGGAACGGATTTTGGAGGTCAGTTCGAAGCCGTTCATGCGCGGCATGTCCACGTCCGAGACCACGATGTCGAACGAGCCGTTTTTCAGCCTGGAAAAGCCGTCCATGCCGTCCACCGCCGTGACCACGGCGTAACCGGATGACTCCAGAATATTCTTGAGCAGGGTCCTGGTCGTGATGGAATCCTCGACAACCAGAACGGAGCGCAAGCGGTTTGCCGGCTCTCCTGTGTCTGTGACAGCACTGCGTTGCGAAGAATATGCGGCGTTCTTGACCGCCGATTTGAGCAGGTCGGTTACGTTGAGGATCGGCGCGACATGGCCGTTGCCGAGGACCGTGGCGCCCGCCACATTGCGGACCCGTGAAAGCTGCCGTCCCAGCCCCTTGAGCAGTACCTCCAGCTCGCCAAGTACTTCATCCACCTGAAAAGCGATGCGTGTGTCCGATGCGGCAAGAAGCACCACCGGCAGCAGATCGGAAGCCATTGTTTCCCGGCCGGATACGGGAAGTTCCAAAACCGCGGCGAGCCGTGCCAGAGAGACAGGTTCACCATCCAGGCTGATCGTTTCCCGGTTTTCAACGGTCTTGATCTCCTCCTGCTTGATTCTCAGCACTCTGGCGACATACATGGCCGGGAGCACAAACAGGCGTTCGCCGAGGCGGACGAGAATGCCCCTGAACGTGGCAACCGTCAGCGGCAGCACTATACGGAAGCTTGTTCCCGAACAGGTTGTCGATTCCACGCTGACGGACCCGCCCAGTTTTTCCACTTTTTCCCGTACGATGGCCAGACCCAGTCCCCGCCCGGAAATTTCGGTGATGATCGGACTGGTGGTGATTCCGGATTGAAAGACATGAGTCATGAGTTCCTGGTCACTGAGTTCGGCCACTCTCTCTGCTGACAGCATACCGGATTTCAACAGTGCGGACCTGATTCCGTCCAGGGCGATGCCGCCGCCGTCATCGGCGATGGTAAGCTCCACCTTGTCGTCTCTGGGGAGTACCGCGATCCTGATTGTCCCGAGTTGGGGCTTGCCTTTGGCCCTGCGTTCCGCCGGATTTTCGATGCCGTGATCAATGCAGTTTCTCACCAGATGCACCAGCGGGTCTTTCATCTCCTCCAGAATACGCCGGTCAATCTCGATGTCGTCACCGCTGATCGTCAGTTCGATCTTCTTGCCGTTCTCCCGTGAGAGATCCCGGACGATCTTGGGCAGAATTTCCAGCAGGGAGGAAAAAGGGAACATCAGTACTTTTTTCATGTCTTCGAGCAGGTTGTTTGTCATGCCGCCCAGAGCCCGGCTGTCTCGTTCGGCTGATTTGACCTCTGCCGTAAACCGTGTTTCGAGTGACTTCATGAAGTCACTGTTCCAATCCAGAAAATCCAGCAACCTTGTCAGCGATCGTTTCTTGTGTGTTGCTTCGTCATTTTCACCCTGTGTTTTTGAAGATTTGAATTTTTGGACCAACGGTTTTACCCGTGCCCACTCCTTGCTCCAGGAATCGAACGCCGTAGCGGTAGCCCGCAAATCGAGTACATGCTGTGATGATGCCAGTTTGGCGGAGAGCATCTCTTCCGATTGCAGCAGCACGGATGTCAGTCTGGCCGTGGAAACCCTGACGGTATCCGGCATTGCGGAAGGAATGGGGATAAGCGCTGACTTCGAGCTTTTAGTTCCTTCCCCTTCAAGGGGAAGGTTAGGATGGGGATGGAGTTCGTTGTGGCTACTTGCAGAAATCACGTCATCTACCCCATCTACCCCATCCCCACCCCGACCCTCCCCTTGAAAGGGAGGGAGAGAGTCTTCTGTGATAGCTATTTTCCTCTTCCCCGCCTCCTCAAGCCTGCTGATGAGTCGCCGTTGCAGAGTCTTGTCATCATGCGGCCGTTCCGCTCCGGAGTCGGGAAGAATCCGGGCGAGAAGATCCAGTGCTTCCTGAAGCAGATCGAAGAGCCCGGGAGATGCCGGCAATTCAAGCTTCTTCAGTGAGGCAAAGATACTCTCCAGCGCCTGGCAGAGCGCTTCGATCTCAACCTGGTTTACGGCGCGGGCCGCCCCCTTCAGGCTGTGCGCCTCGCGGAAAATGAACTCCACGAGCTCAGTCTGCCGTTCCGGGAGCGCTCCTTGCTCCAGTTCGAGAAGACCCGAGCACATCCCCTTCAGGTGCTCATCCGCCTCAACCTTGAAGGTTACAAGGAGTCTCTTCAGAAATTCGGCATCTTTGTCGATCATGTTGGTTCTCCCCTTAAAACCAACCCCCCTCAATCCCCCCTTGTCAGGGGGGAAGCTTAAAGGCTCTCCCCTGATAAGGGGAGCGGGGAGGGGTTAAACCTTATACCTCGCCACCAGATCCTTCAGCTTCTGCCCCAGATCGTGCAGCCCCTGCACCGTCAGTTCCACCTGTCGCATGCCGGTCACGTTCTGCTCGCTGGCCTGACGGATGTTTTCCATCGCCATGGCTACCTGGTCCATGCCGGCCAATTGCTGTTGGCTGGATGCCGCGATCTGGGTTGCTGCCTGGGACGACTCGTCGATACTCACGCTCATCTGGCGAATCGCCTCGCCAGCCTCTTTCGACTGCCTGACGCCGTCTTCTACCGCCTTGTTACCCTGCTCGGTGGCCATAACCGCCGCGTTGGTCGCCTTCTGGATATCGTTCAGGATCGTGCGCACCTGTGACGTGGCCACCTTGGATTGTTCCGCCAGGCTCTTCACCTCCTGGGCCACTACCGCGAAACCTTTCCCCTGCTCCCCGGCCTTGGCCGCCTCGATGGCGGCGTTGACCGCCAGCAGGTTGGACTGCTCGGCCAGGTCGTTGACCGTGGCGATGATCTCGCCGATGGTCTGACTCTGTTCGGAGAGGCGCACGATACTCTCGGCAATGGCCTCCACCTGCCCCTGGATCCGTCCCATGCCGGCGATGGACTCCTCCACGGAGCGCCTGCCGACTTGTGCCACCTGGACCGCTCTCTGGGCGGTGTCCGCAACACTCTTCGCCTTCTGGCTCGACACCAGGGCGGTCTGCTTGACTTCCTCCACCGTACTGGTCGTCTCGCTCACCGCCGCCGCCGTCTCCGTGGCGCCGCTGGCCACCTGGTTGGTAGATGCCATGATCTCGCTGGATGACGAGGCCAGTACGTTTACCCCCTCGATGATCTCCCTGGTGATCTCCCTCAGGCTGCTCCCCATGGCGGACAGCGCGTTCCCCATCACATCTCTCTCTGATTGGGGAGTAACCACGCCGCTTAAATCACCCGCGGCTATGCGCCGGGTCGTGTCGGCATGGCCCTTGATGTTTGCTACCATGCGGCGGAAGGTTTGAATCAACATGCCCACTTCGTCTCCCCTGCCGCTAGAAAGGACGTTTACTTCCAATTCCCCCTCCGCGATTCGCTCGGCTATGGCGGCAATCTCCGTAAGCGGTCTGGCAATGGCCCTGGTCATGGCCAGCGTCATGGCGGTGCTGATAATGATGGCGGCCACGCCGACCAGCAGGAATATGACCAATGATGTGCGGGCCCTCTGCTCGGACTGTGCCAGCCGCTGTTTCGCCTGTTCCCTTTCCAACTGTTCCAGTTTGAGAGCGATATCGCGAATCTTGTTGTAGCGTTCCTCCTGCTGCCCAAGACCAATTGTACGCGCTGCCTCACTCTTCCCCGCCAAAATCAGGGTAATCTGCTCTTCACGAGTCTTGCGGTAGGCATCCCGGACCACAGCAAGCTCCTGAAGAGCGGCTAAAAAATGGGGGTCGTCTTTCTGGGCGGTTGTCAGCTCCTTGAGATTTTTGTCGATGTTTCCGGAGCGTTCTTGGATGTCGCGCTCCAGCGCCTGCTGCTTGGAGCGGTCGCCGGTCATCATCATTTCCAACAACTCTGCCCTGGCACGATTCTGGTCGGCTCGCATCTCCACGATATCGAGGGAGGTAATGTAGTTCTCGCGAAACAACTCCTGCTGGGATTGGGTCGTTGCCGTGATGCCCAGATATGCTGTCACGATGACGACGACGATGAGAGCAAACATCAGGCTGAAGCAGCAGACGATTTTCAACTTGGTGGACAGATTCAGAAACCATTGCATGTGAAACCTCCAATTCAGTTCAAACCTCTTCATGCACCACAATGCTCCGGTCGGAGAGGATCTTCCCACCATCAAGCACTACCAGACGTTCTTCTGTAACTCCCATCAGGTACTCGGCTCGTATCTCGGTCAAGGTGGGGAGCGTCGCTAGCAGATCTGAGCGGGGAATCCAGCGTGCGGCAATGATGGCATCCGCCAGAACACCGAATTCCATGGCTCCGTGATGCAGCACGATGACCTTGTTCAGATCGGAAAGCCCCCTGTTGGGCAGGTCGAAAAATATGCGCAGATCAATGACCGAGAGGATTTTGCCGCGCATATTGATGACACCCAGCACGAAGGCGGGGGTACAGGGGAGGGGGGTGAGATCTTTCAGGGGATAGACCTCTCCGATATAGGCCGATTCGATGGCGTAGCGTTCGTCGGCGAGGAGAAACTCGACTACCTCGAGTCGTTCCGCTTCCGAAGTGCTTTTCTCCGGCTCCCGTGCCAGGGCCGCCGCCCGTGCTTTCAGAATCCGTTGCCGCTCATTGCTGGTTTCGTCCATGTTATCCCCTTGATTTTTCTACCAAAACCAACCCCCCTCAATCCCCCCTTGTCAGGGGGGAAGTGTCTTGCTCCTCCCCTGACACGGGGAGGCCGGGAGGGGTTAAAAGACGGTGCTGAGTTACATTCCTGCGGTAGTGGCCCTGATGATTTCCCTGAGCCTCCCGGCAAACATACCGTCGGATTCCGGAATGATGTCATCGGGACGATATTTGTCGAGCAGCGAAAGAGCATTGTTGAAATGCAGTTGCGACTCCCTGACTTTTCCCTGCCGCTGTTCAAGACTTGCCAGCGTGAAATGCGCCAGAACCATGTCCTGGTCGAGGTAGAGCGCTTTTTTGAGCGCCGTGGCGGCCCCATCGTACATACCCTGCTCCTGGAGAATGACGGCGCGGAGATAATGGAGCCCGGAGGAGAGTTTGTCGGTTGCAAGCGCCCGCTCAGATGCCTTTAGCGCCTCAGCGAGCTTTCCTTCGTTTGCGTATATGCGGCACAGCAAAGCCAGGGCACGGGTGTCGTTACTGTCCTGCGTCAGTTGCACGTTAATCATTTCGGCTGCTTCGGTGTATGCGCCTTGTTCGTAGAGTGTAAGAGCTCTCTGGTAAGGAGGAATTTCTGCCCCTTGAACCGGGGTAGTCTCCAGAGCCGGGGAATGGGGGAACCGGGGAATCGGAGTCTCTTCTTGAATCGGAGAACCGGCGACTCGTTCTGCATCAGGGAACCGGTGAATGGGAGAAAGGGAGAGATATTCTTCACCTGCTCCGTTTCTCCATTTCTCCGGTTCTGACTTTCCCCGTTTCCCCGATTCTCCGGTTCCCTGCTTTCTGTAAAGAGTCGCATCGGGGAAGGAAACCGGATCGAACCCGGGAAAGAGTGCGTTGGATGTTTCACAGGGACTGACAAACAGCAGGCCGTCATCCATGAGGCAGTGCTTGAAGCGTTCGACGACCGTTGCGGCGCGTTGCGGGGTGAAATACATCAGCACGTTCCGGCAGAAGATCAAGTCAATGGCGTTGGTGCCGGTGACGAGTGATGGGTAACAGTCCTCTACCAGGTTAATGCTTGAAAACTTCACCATTTGCTTGATGTGGGGAAGTAATTCATACTGCTTGTCTCCCGCTGGCCTGAAGTAGTTGTTCTTGAACCACTGCGGTGAAGTGCGGAAAGACCAGTCTGTATATATCGCTTCCCTTGCCTTGCGAAGGGAGTGAGGGTTGATGTCGGTCGCCAGGATCGATACATCCCAGTCGCGCATCGCTTCGCGCATCCTGTGGAGCAAAATGGCAATGCTGTAAGGTTCTTCTCCCGTGGCACATCCCGCGCTCCAGATACGCAGCCGTTTTTCGCCGTCCCGGCGATTTTTTATGATTTCGGGGATGATCTGCCGTTCGAGGATTTCGAAATACCGTATTTCTCGCAGAAAATAGGTTTCGCCGATCGTCAGGTAACAGGACATGGCTTCAATCAGCTCTTTGGATGGCGGGTCGGATGTGAAGCGGGACATGCACTCATGCACATCCTTGAAACCAAGCTCATTGGCTGCCGTAAGGATAGATTGTTCAAGAGTTTTCCATTTGGATGGGGGAAAAAACAGCCCCATCTGCCCGGCGATGCATGTGCTGAGTTTCGCCAGATCAGTATCGTCAAGGAGGTGTTTCATGGCTGTTCAAGATCCACAAGATTGTCAATTGATCCGGTTTCGCCGGGGGAGAGCAGCTTCTCAGGGTTTTGAAGCAGGATCAGGCCGTCGGGGAGCTTGATCACCCCGGACAGATACGGTAAATCAGGGATGATTTCAGATGTCTCGGTCTGCATCTGTTCCGAGTATTCCCTTACCTCGCAGGCCGTGTCCGTCATGACTGCAAAGCTGTGTGCGGCACAATTGATTATGATCAACTGGTCGCTGAGTTCTATGGAGCGCTCCGGCAACCCGAAGCGCCGGCGGAGATCAAGCACCGGAAGAATTTTACCCTGGACATTGATCACCCCATGGATGAATTCCGGGCTAGTCGGCACACTGGTGATCTCCACCATTCTGACGACCCGCTCCACTACCCCGAGAGGAATCCCGTAGCGTTGCTCATTAAGAGTAAAGATTACGATCTGATCAGTTCTGGTCATGGGCATGATCTCTCATTCAGTGCTCTGGTGAAGATTGCTGATCTGAACCGTGTGATGTTCCAAGCCAGATTCCGCGGGCTGATCCGGAAACACATCAATTTGTGTGCCAATGTTCACAAAGGCCTATGGATGGGCGATTTGCCTTGAATGCGCGCTTTCAGGGGCTGGGTTGGGCGGGTGAACTGGGCGGGTAAATCTGCAGGTTTTTTTCCACTTTTTTTGTAAATAGGGAATTTATAAACGATTCAGAGGGGTTATAAAGGTGTAAAGTTTCTTTGCACACTGAAGGTTTTTTTCCACTTTTGTTTGATTGGGGCTCATTTGACAGGATCT
The DNA here is from genome assembly GCA_030654645.1 of Deltaproteobacteria bacterium. Lineage (GTDB taxonomy): Bacteria > Desulfobacterota > Desulfuromonadia > Geobacterales > Pseudopelobacteraceae > JACRCG01. The sequence continues at coordinate 7,718 of JAURXC010000367.1, forward strand.
GTTGAAATTGATTTGATGAATAGCGGATCGACGGTAGGGGTCAACGTTTTTACGAGGAACGCTGCGGTTTCTTCTTCCCGGTCAGAAGCAGAAAAGCCAGGAAACCCCCAGCAGTGAGGATCACCACCGTGGCGCTGACCCTGAGCAGGTTGAAAACGTAGCCGTTCTGCTGCGGATCATAGGTGAAACAGTACTCCATTACCGAGCGGATTGCCGAGCCGCTCCTTCCCTCGCGCGCCTCGGCAATCGCCAGGGCCAGGTTCTTGGGCAGCACCGAGACGCCGTACAGGTAGCGGATGATCGTGCCGTCGGCCGAGACCACCACACTGGCAACCGGGTGCAGGAACTCTTTCCCGCTGCGTTGGAAACGGTAGCCGATGGCATCGGTCAGGCGCCTGATGGTGGCGGCGTCCCCGGTCAGGAATCGCCACCCCTCCTGGGGAAAGGGGGGTCTGATCGCGGTCAGGTAGGTGCGTTTGCTCCTGGCGGCCATTTGCGGGGCCTCGTTCTCGTCGAAGCTGACAGAAATCACCCGGTACTCTTCGTTCGGCCGGCGGTTGAGGTTCTGCAG
>JAURXC010000372.1 GCA_030654645.1 Deltaproteobacteria bacterium
ATGCCCATCTGTTCGGCGATCAGCGAGGCATTGACCATGTTGACGTCCTGATCGACCATGCGGTTGAGCAGCGCGCTGAGTCCGCAAACGGTCAGTGGGGAACAGTCGTAATGGGCGATGCTGCCCGCGAATCCGAAGGTAACTTTTTCCAGGTTCTCATCAACCAGCTGGATGCCGAAGTCGCACATCACGCTCATCAGGTTCAGGAAGGGGCGCATCTGGTCCATCAGGGCCAGATCGAAGCGGGGGATGTTGACCGCATTCTCCATCGGCTGGTCATCCAGATAGTTCAGGATCTCCCTGGAAACGTCAATGGCCACGTTGACCTGGGCTTCAAACGTATTTGCCCCCAAATGAGGCGTCACCACCAGGTTCTTGTGGGCGATCAGCTGCTTGAGGGTGTCTGTGGCGGGCGGTTCTTCGCTCCAGACATCGAAGGCGGCGCCGATTACCTTGCCGGAGTTGAGGTTGTCCAGCATGGCCTGCTCCTCGATGATTCCGCCACGGGCCACGTTGAGGATGATCACGCCGCTCTTCATCAGGCCGAATTCACGGGGGCCGATCATGCCCCTGGTCTCTTCGTTGAGCGGGGTGTGAACGGTGATGATGTCGCAGTTCTTGTAGATTTCATCGTGTGAGACCAGCTTGACGCCCAGGTCATGGGCGCGCTTGACCGAGATGTACGGATCGCAGGCCAAAACCTCGCACTCGAAAGCCTTCAAGCGGGTGGCCACCCGGCCGCCGACCTTGCCGATGCCGATCACACCGGCGATCTTGCCTTTCAACTCATGGCCGGTAAAGGGGGCGCGCTTCCATTCGCCGGCTTTTAGGCTGGCGTTGGCAACTGTTACATTGCGGCAGAAGGAGAGCAGCAGCGCCATGGTATGCTCGGCTGCGCTGTTGGTGTTGCCGAAGGGGGCGTTGACGACGATGACACCCTTGGAACTGGCATAGTCCACATCAACGTTGTCGATGCCGACCCCGGCCCGGGCGACGATCTTGAGTTTTGTGGCCGCGTCCAGCAGGGCTTTATCGACGTTGGTGCCGCTGCGGGTGATGATTGCGTCATAGTCGCCGATGACCGCCAGCAGTTCATCTTTCTTCAGGCCCAGCCTGATATCCAGCTGGATGCGCGGTTCCTGGGTCAAAAGCGCCAGGCCTTCCGCGGAAACTTCATCAGTTACGATAATCTTCATTGCATATCTCCAGTTTCAGTGGATTTAATCCGGGCATAGTAGACCCGACATAAAAAAAAAGCAAGCACGCCAGCGCCGATTAATGGTATACATACGCCCCATGAAACCATTCAATATTGTTCTGATCGAACCGGAAATCCCCCCCAACACCGGCAATATCGCCCGTCTCTGCGCCGCCACCGGTGCCGTGCTGCATCTGGTCGGCAAGCTGGGCTTTTCGATTGACGACCGCTATCTGAAAAGGGCCGGACTGGACTACTGGGAGTTTGTTACACTCAGACAGTGGCCGGACCTGGCCACACTTAAGGCCTCCGTTCCCGAAGGGCGCTTTTTCTATCTCAGCACCAAGGTTGCGCGGAGCTATCTGCAGGCCGGATTCCGACCGGGAGACTTCATCGTCTTCGGCAAGGAGACCAAGGGTCTGCCGGAAGAGCTGCTGGCCGCCAATCAGGAAACATCGATCACGATCCCGATGCCGGCCGGAGCGGTACGCAGCCTGAACCTGTCCACATCGGCCGGAATCGTGCTGTATGAGGCGTTACGGCAGAGTGGGGGGATCGAATGAGTACAATCTGTAAAACAGATTGTAAAGCTGGCTACCCTTATCTGACCGCTGACATTACCGGTTGCGGCGGCACGATCAAGGATACTCCTGACGATTTCCTGGTGGAGGAAATACCTGCCTATCTTCCCTGCGGTTCCGGCGAACACTGCTACCTGACGATCGAGAAACGCGGCATCACGACCTTGGAGGCTGTCAGGCGGATAGCCCAGAAGCTGAATCTGCCGGAACGGGATGTGGGCTATGCCGGCATGAAGGACGCGGTCGGCGTCACCCGCCAGACCATCTCGGTCCAGCGTGTATCCCCGGAGAGGGCCAGCGCGATGGAACTGGACGGAGTCAGGGTCGTCTCGGCCAGTATGCACACCAACAAGCTCAAGTTGGGGCACCTGAAGGGGAACCGTTTCCGGATCGCGGTGCGGGGCGTATCCGCTGATGCGGCGTGTACTGTTCCGCAGGTTCTGGCTCTGCTGCAGAGGCGTGGCGTACCCAACTATTTCGGATTTCAACGCTACGGTGCCCAGGGTAACTCGCACCTGATCGGAGCGGCTCTGCTGCGGCGCGACTGGCAGGCGGCTGCTGACCGGCTGATCGGGGAGCCGGACTCTCTGCGGGATGAACAGTGGCGCAATGCGGTTGTTGCCTACCAGCAGGGGGATCTTGAGTTGGCGTTGCAGCTGTTCCCACGCCATTGCCGCAGCGAGCGGGATGTGCTGCAGCGGCTGGTGAGCCGTCCCGGTGCGTTCGAAAAGGCCTTCGCCGCAATACATCCCCGGCTCAAAAAGCTGTACTTGTCGGCTTACCAATCCTTCCTGTTCGACCAGGTGGTTGCCAAGAGGATTGAGCATATTGACGAACTGATGGATGGCGACCTGGCCTGCAAGCATGTTAACGGCGCCTGCTTCCTGGTCGAAAACGCCGCTGCGGAACTGGAACGGGTCCGCTCTTTCGAAATTTCGGCCAGCGGCCCGCTTTTCGGCTGCCGGATAAAGCAGCCTGAAAATGAACCGCTGCGGATGGAGCTGTCGATTCTTGAAAATGAACTGATACGTTCCGAGGATTTCGACCTGCCGGGAGGCCTGCGCATGGAGGGGGCGCGCCGCCCGCTGAGAGTGCCGCTGGGCGAACCGACCTGGCAGCTGGAAGGTGACTGCCTCCGGCTGGAGTTCTCGCTTCCCAAGGGGAGCTACGCCACCTCGGTGTTGCGGGAGATTACCAAGAATTTTTAGTCTAAAACGGATGTTAGCCACAGAGGTCACAGAGAACACAGAGTAAAAGCTGAGAGTTATAAACTGATTGATTCTGTTTACGTGTCACGGAAATGGTACACGTCTCTTGAATTACAAGTATCTGATTTCTCTGTGACCTCTGTGTGCTCTGTGGCCAAATGATTTTTCCAAGTTTGGTGCTTTGGATACAAAAAAGCCGACATTGCTGTCGGCTTTCCGGTTTTCCGTGTATCAGTGCTCCGGGCTATGACCGCACAAAATCCGGTTTGGCAAATGAGTATTCAAACTGCATGTGATCGGTATAGGTGCCGTTCAGGATGGCAACCACGTCTTCGGTGAAGACCAGTTCTTCGTCGGTCGGAATCACATAGACCTTGACCGGCGAGTCATCGGTGGTGATCAGGCTTTCACGCTTGCGTGTCATGGCGTTGTTGTTGCGGTCACGGTCGAGGATGATGCCGATATGATCCAGTCCCTCGATGGCTTTCTCGCGGATCAGGGCTCCCATCTCGCCCACGCCGGCGGTGAATACGACCGCGTCCAGTTTGCCAACAGCGGCCATGAAGGCGCCGATATACTTTTTAAGGCGATATGCCTCAATGTCGAGGGAAAGCTGGCAGCGTTTGTCGCCTGCATTGGCATTTTCAATCACGTCGCGACGGTCGGTAAAACGACCGGTGACGCCAAGCACACCGCTTTTCTTGTTGAGGATGCTGTCGATTTCCTTGGCGGAAAGGTTCTCCTTCTGCATCATGAAAGCCGGGATGGCCGGGTCAATATCGCCGCAACGGGTGCCCATCACAGCGCCTTCCAGCGGAGTAAGACCCATCGTGGTGTCAACCGAAATGCCGTTCTTGATCGCACAGTGCGAAACACCGTTGCCGATGTGCATGGTGACGATATTGGTGTCTTTCGAACTTTTGCCGAGCAGTGCCGCGGCGCGTTTTGAAACGTACAGATGCGATGTGCCATGAAAACCGTATCGTCGTACCTGGTGGTTTTCATACCACTCATAGGGGAGGGGATAGATATAGGCGTGTTCCGGCATGGTCTGGTGAAAGGCCGTGTCGAAGATGGCCACGTGTGGAACTGTTGGCATCAGGGTCTGGGCTGCCTCGATTCCCTCAATGTTGGGCGGGTTGTGAAGCGGTGCAAGATGCTGGACTTCTTTTACCGCATCCAGAACCATTTCGTCGATCATCACCGAACAGGTGAATTTTTCGCCGCCATGAACCACGCGGTGGCCTACCGCGGATATTTCGTCAACATTCTTTAATACACCATGGACAGGGTCGGTAACGGTTTTTATCAGCAGGTCGATGGCAGCCTGGTGGTTAGCGCAATCCTGTTGATGGTGGTAGGTTTCGCGTCCTGGTACTTCGTGCATGATGAATGAATCACCGATAATAACCCTTTCAACCATTCCCTTGGCTACGATCGATTTAGTCTCCCAATTGAACAACTGGTATTTTACCGAAGAACTGCCGCAATTGAGTGCCATGATTATCATGTAGTATTCCTCCAAATAAACAGAGATTTAGTTATAATATCAATAAAAATGGAACAACCATACTAAAATAAACATCTGAAATAGAACTGTTTTTGATATATACACGAGACATGCATCTAATTCAACAAAATTTGTGTAAACGGTTTTGGGAAACGCTAATTTCTTTGCTGGACTTTTGAAAATCTGTGTGGTACATCAAACTCGCTCACCGTATAGGTGAGCTAATCTTATAAGGAGGTGAAATTGTGGCTCATACTATTACTGACGATTGCACAAACTGTGCAGCATGTGAAGATTCCTGTCCTGTTAACTCCATCAGCGAGCAGGGTGGCAAGCGCGTTATCGACGCAGATACCTGTATCGACTGTGGCGCATGCGTAGATACCTGTCCCGTAAATGCCATCCATGCCTAATCAGCTTTGATGTGCCTGGTAAGTAAAAAGCCCGTGGTTACACGGGCTTTTTACTTTTCCGGTCTGTAGTTTGCCGCCTATTTGATCACTATATTGCTGATAGTGACGCTCCCCTTCAGGATACTTAAAGTCCCCACCGTAGAATAGCCGCTGGTCGGATCAAAGCTGGCGCTTCTTCCCCCTTCAAGCAGGACGCTTACCGGATTGCCGAAAACAGGGCTCTCCAGGAACGTGAAAACCTGTGCCTGAATATTGCCGCTACCGGAAACGCCGATCGCGTTATAAGCGTCCATGATCCTCGAATGCAGGGTAGGGGTTGCACTGTTCAGCCGGACATTGTTGTTGCCGGTGAAGGTGGCGGTGACGCTTTTATCGGCATCCATGTTAACAGAGCAGTTGTTGTCGGTTGCAGTGCAACCTGTCCAGCCGACCGTCGAATACCAGGCTGGTACCGCTGTCAGGGTAACCGTCTGCAGTTGGCTGAAAACTGCGCTGCATGTGCCACTGTCGCATGAAATGGCGTCGGGTGAACTGTAGACACTACCCGCACCTGATACGGAGACAGTGAGAAGGTAGCTTCCAATGCTGGTGAAGTAATTTCTGAAATTCGAGAAATCTACACCGTCTGAAACTTTCACGCCGGTTCCGCCGGGATTTGTCGCGTGGGTGGGACCAGTTGCCGAACCCCAGTAGTTATTTTGGGCAGTGATACCCTGTGTTGGAGTGTCAGTAGTCAATCCCCAGTTTGTAGAATTGCCGATGAATCTGCTGTTGCTGATATTGGGTTGAGAACTTCCAGTGGCTACCACCTGTGTCCATCCGCAGGCCGCAAATGTGCTGTCGGTTATTGACGGTGAAGCGGCATACAGTTCCAGGCCGTTGGTGGCGCTGTTCAGGACGCTGATGTTGGTCAAGAGTGGGCTGATGCTGTCCACATAGAAAGATGTCGGGCGGTAGCTGTTGTGAATATAACCGATACCGGCTCCGCCGTTATAGGCGCCGGCATAGTTGATCGTGACATAACTGAGAGCCGAAGCCCCGGCGTTGGGGGAGAGGTAGATGCCGCTCCAGTTGCCGGCGGCGGGAGTCACCGCCCGCGAGGTGAAGCTGATCGGCAGAATACTGGTGCCAACAGCGCTCAGGGTGCCGTCTACCCATGGTCCCAAGCTGCCCTGGGCCTTGACTGTGACCCCGGGATCAATGGTGAGAGTCCTGGCCGCGGCAACGCTGACCCAGCCGTTCAATAGATAGGGAAAACTGGATCCGGGCATGTCCCAGGTTCCGGAAGTCGTAATGGTGCCGCCCGGTACGGCGATGCCGTTCTCCCCGCTGCCGCTGGTGCTGTTGCCGCTCATGACCGGGAAGGTGTCCAGTGTGTCGAACACGATCGGGTAATAACCGCTGCCGCCAGCGACGATGCCGCCCATGTTGCTGAACGTGTTCGAGGTTAACTGTGCCTGACTGCTCCAGAACTCTATGCCGTGGGTTTCGCTGCTGCTGATCTGGCAGCCTGTAATCTGTGGACTGCAACTATTTACATACATGCTGGCAGGTCTATAGCTGTTATTGTAATAGCCGAGTCCGGCGCCACCCAGATAAGCGCCGGCATAACTGATGTTGCAGTTGGCAAGCACCGAGGAACCGGAGTCCGGGGACAGGTAGATCCCCTTCCAGTTTCCGGCCGCCGCTACCGTGGTGTTGCCATTGCCGTTTGTGTCTCCGGCGATACTGTCATCGGACAAAGAAGTGAAGGTTATCCGTCCGCTGGTGCTGTTGGCCGATAGGGTGCCGTAAATGTAAAGTCCGCTGCCCGAGAGCTTGACGGTTGCGGTCGGATTAATGGTCAGGGTCACTCCTGTTGCCACACCGACATCGCCGGTTACGGCATAGGGGGCGACCGTACTCCATAACTTCCAGGTCGCATTGGCGGCCAGGGTGCCGCCCCGGTTTTGGATGCCCTGGTAACTGTTGCCGGAAAAGGTCACGTTGGTCGGGTTGGGGACCGAGGTGGCGTCCAGGCTGACGGCATAGTAGCCACTTGCGCCGTTGTTGTTGATGACGCTGTTGGTGATGGCCGGCCTGGAATCGACGCTTGCCCACAAACCGCTGTATGCGCAGTTTGCCAGGGTGCTGTTGGTGATGGCCGGTGAGGCGGCGTATAGTTCCAGGCCGTTGGTGGCGCTGTTCAGGACGCTTACATTGGTTAGCGGCGGACTGATGCTGTCCACATAGAAAGCCGTCAACCGATAGCCGTTATGGAAATAGCCGATGCCGGCCCCGCCATTATAGGCGCCGGCATAGTTGATCGTGACATAACTGAGGGCCGAAGCCCCGGCGGTGGGGGAGAGGTAGATGCCGCTCCAGTTGCCGGCGGCGGGAGTCGCCGCCCGCGAGGTGAAGGTGATCGGCAGAAGGCTGGTGCCAACCGAGCTTAAGGTTCCATTGACGTATATCCCTATGGCGCCGTTTGCCTTGACTGTTACACCTGGGTCAACGGTCAGGGTCTGGTTCAAGGCAACACTCACCGAGCCGTTTAAAAGATACGGAAAGCTGCTTCCCGGTTTGTTCCATGTTCCTGAAGTCGCGATGGTACCGCCCGGCACGGCGATGCCGTTCTCACCACTGCCGCCGGTGCTGTTGCCGCTCATAACCGGGAAGGTGTCCAGCGTGTCGAAAACGATCGGGTAGTAACCGCTGCCCATGTTGCTGAAGGTATTGGAGGTGATCTGGGCCTGGCTGCTCCAGAGTTCGATGCCGTGGGTTTCGCTGTTGCTGATCTGGCTGCCGGAAATCTGGGGGTTGCAATCATCCAGATACAGAGTGGCCAGGCGATAGCCGTTGTTATAATAGCCCAGACCTGAACCGCCCATGAAGGCGCCGGCATAACTGAAGTTGCAGTTGGCAAGCACCGATGAGCCGGAATTGGGTGAGAGGTAGATCCCCTTCCAGTTACCGGCCGCCGCAACTGTGACGGAGCCGTTGCCGTTTGTGTCGCCGGCGATACTGTCATCGGCCAGGGAGGTGAAGGTAATGCGCCCGCTGGTGCTGTTGGCCGAGAGAGTGCCGGAAACGTAGAGGGCGCTGCCAGAGAATTTGACGGTTACGGTCGGATTGATGGTCAGGGTTACCCCGGCCGCCACGCCGACGTCGCCGGTCACGGCATAGGGGGCGACCGTACTCCATAACTTCCAGGTCGCATTGGCGGCCAGGGTGCCGCCCCGGTTCTGGATGCCCTGATAACTGTTTCCGGAAAAGGTCACGTTGGTCGGGTCGGGAACCGAGGTGGCGTCCAGGCTGACTGCATAGTAACCACTTGCGCCATTGTTATTTATGGCGCTGTTGGTTATGGTCGGCCTGGAATCGACGCTTGCCCACAAGCCGCTGTAAGCGCAGTTGGCCAGGGTAGCGTTGTTAATGGCCGGTGACGCGGCATACAGCTCCAGGCCGTTGGTTTCGCTGTTCAGTACGCTGACGTTGGTCAGCGGTGGGCTGATGCTGTCCACGTAGAAGGCGGTCAGGCGGTAGCCGTTGTGAATATAGCCGATGCCAGAGCCGCCGTTGTAGGCGCCGGCATAGTTGATCGTGACATAACTGAGCGCCGAAGCCCCGGCGTTGGGTGAGAGGTATATGCCGGTCCAGTTGCCGGCGGCGGGAGTCGCCGCCCGCGAGGTGAAGGTGATCGGCAGGATGCTGGTGCCAACAGCGCTCAGGGTGCCGTCGACGGAAAGACCGATGTTGCCCTGGGCCTTGACTGTTACCCCGGGATCAATGGTGAGGGTGTTGGTCGCTGCAACGGTAACCCAGCCGTTCAAAAGATAGGGAAAACTGGATCCGGGCATGTCCCAGCTTCCGGAAGTTGTGATACTGCCTCCGGGGATCGCTATTCCGTTCTCCCCGCTGCCGCTGGTGCTGTTGCCGCTCATGACCGGGAATGTGTCCAGCGTGTCGAACACAATCGGGTAGTAACCTGCGCCTCCCATGTTGCTGAAGGTATTGGAGGTGATCTGGGCCTGGCTGCTCCAGAGTTCGATGCCGTGGGTTTCGCTGTTGCTGATCTGGCAGCCTGTAACCTGGGGACTGCATGCGTCCAGATAAATGCTGGCCAGCCGATAGCTGTTATGGTAATAGCCCAAACCGGTGCCGCCCATATAGGCGCCGGCATAACTGATGTTGCAGTTGGAAAGGACCGATAAGCCGGCCGTGGGCGCCAGGTAAATGCCGCGCCAGTAGCCGGCCTGGTTGTGGGTGAATGTAGCTCCGCCGGCATTCAGGACTCCGTTGACATAAATCCCCAAGCCATCATTTACCTGCACAACTGTCCCTGTTTCGATAGTCAGTGTAACGCCTTCCGCCACCGTGACGGTGTTTTCGATGATATACGGACCTGCCGCCGCCGTCCAGGTTGTGCTGGAATCAATCAGCTTGGGATCGTAGGTGTAATAACTGTTGTCAGGCGGGTTAGGGTCCGGATCAGGATGAAACACCTGGTTGACCCTGACGGTCGCACCAGCCGCAGCGCTCCACAGGCAGATAAAAGCGCACAAAACGATTACGAGCTTCGCAACTTTCATGACAAGCCTCCTTTTCCGGATGCAAATTTGTGGACATTGGGTGGTGGCGGGGAAAATAAAGAAAACAGTTACGTTGTGATATTAGAATACTATCACAACAGATGCGATATACAACACGGTTATTTACCCGGTGGGATTATAATGGACGCTTGGGAGAACTGTTCGGCCTGATTAAACTATTTTATTCAGCGCCGGAACAACCACATGATCAGTGAAAGAATCGCCGATATGATCAGGCAGGTCACGATCGGGAAGTGGAAACTGAAATTTTCGCGTTTGATGGAGATGTCACCCGGCAGTCTGCCGAGCCA
>JAURXC010000373.1 GCA_030654645.1 Deltaproteobacteria bacterium
TACAATCACTTGTAACTGCTATTCGGTTTTCAAAGACCAGATGTGCAACAGGAATTCGGAATATACTCGGATCAGCCAACGGTGTCAACAACTATTTTCCAAACACCGACTTTTCTCCGACCCAATCAGGAAAACTGACGCCCTGAAAGGAACCGATCTTCTATCATAAATAAAATCAGTCTGTCAAATAAAAATTTAAGCGGAGTTGATTATTTCCGAGATCGGCCACCTATTTCATTTTAAATCCTCGGTAACATCAGGAACTATAGGCCTTGCAACTCTGAAAGCGGCAAAATTTTGATTCCTTCCAGATGCGGTTGAAAAGCCGCCTCTTCCAGCGGAGTGTTGATTTCCGGTTCATCCAGTACTATCCGGATGCGATCATCCTGGGCATTGCGAAGATCCAGTTCAGCAGCAAAAGGTACGCCGTCTACCAAGGTATAACGGGAATAGTACACCTGATCACCGTTTTTGGTGCTTTTGGCGGTAACCAGCCCATTTTCAAAAGTGACCTTCTCGGCGATCCCCTGATTACCGGTCCGTTCAATAGTGTCGTTCAACCGGTTGGAACTCGCCGGGGCAGCATCCATAACCCAGCGCATCAGCCGCCAGCCCTGCAAGCCCCCCTTTTCCGGCAGATCATCGATCCGTCCGACGTAAGCGGTGGAACTACCCGGATAGAGCAGCGTAATCTGCTCGCCATGGGAGAACATTTCGATCATGGTTGTACCGAAAGGGGAGAGCATCACAAGATGCAGCTGGTCGGGACGGCGGTAAACCATGAAGCCACTGCCGGACATGCCACGGTCGGCAGTGGATATCGACAGTGATACCGCGGCCGACAATGTATCGAGTCCGGCCTCCGGATTGTAATCAAGTGTTGGGCGTAACGTTCCGCAGGCGGCAATGAACAGTAGCGGTGTGATGATTGTAAGAAAACGTATGGGTATTCTGGCGAGAATACACTTGAATCCTGCAAAAGTTAAAGACATGTATTTCATTTGTTTCATGGCTCCAGACGAAATTCACGATCAGTCAGACCGATGTTGCGACGCAGGTTTTTAAACGTCATGGTGGCCCTGTCACCGTTCTGCTCCAGGATTGTCAGACGGCGGATCGTGCCATCCGCAAGAAAGGATATTATAAGCTCCTTGACCTGCCCCTTTCCCTGCGGAGTTATCGTCAGTGTATAGAGCGAGTTGGAAAGATCGGCCTGGATTGAAACGCCATCGGGAAGAGTGGTAACCGGAGCTGCCAATTTTGAAAACCAGCGTCCCAACCCCTGCTCGGGAGGAAGCACGATTCTGTTGCGTTTGCCCTCTGGACCGCCCGCCAACTCGATGGTCGAATCCTTCAGCACCATCCGACTTTTATAAGGTGGATTGATCGCCATGAAAAACTGGTCCGGCTTCCTGAAACGGACCGTACCGTTCATGTTCATATTGCGCTTCATCAGCGACAAGCGCTTTTCCTGGGTAATATCCGCGCTGAAATCGGCGATGCCTGCGAAACCCTTACGCAACGCCTCCAGTCCTTCCAGTGGTGGGATCTGACGGGCATTTACGGAAGTGACCGCACCGGCAACGAAAATTACTGCAACCACCAGCAGGCGAGATAGAGTTCGTATCATAATCTGCCGACCCCCAGGGTAAGCTGAACCGTCAACAGAGCACGTTCATCGCAGACGACACTTCCTTCCACCATGAACAGACGACCAAAAGACTTTATCACTACCGCGGTAACAGTAAGGGCATCACCGGCCAGAGCTGTCCCGGAAAACTCGGCCCGATCGATCGCTGCCAGAAAACCGCCCTCCCCCTCCTCGGAAATGGTCAGAATCCCGGCCAGTTGGGCAACACACTCAACCAGCAGCACCTGGGGGAAACCGTGCAGCGCCGTTATGTTCTTCACGGCAACAGCCCGAACGCCAGGCTCAAGTGCTAATATCCGGTCAAGATGGAGAAATGGATAACGGTGCGGCAGGTATGCGGCTGGATCAGGATTGAACAGGGTTGCCTCCGCTGAAACGGATTGCATAGTAGGGCCCCTCGGGAGATGCTGCCAGATGAAGGCCGGTCCGGCGTTTTTTTAAGCATGCCAGTTGCACGGCCATCGAAACTCCACCCATCGCCAAGGAGCGACCGGTCACTGTTGACAGATCGAAACTGGATTCAGCACGGACACGCTGCACCAGGAGCGGGTTTTCGGAAGCCGTTCCGGAAAGTGAGACGACATCGCTGGAATCCGAGCCGGACAAGAGCCGGTCAACGCCCTCCAGCTCGTTCCCTTTCGGCAACAGGCCGACCGTGCTGATGCCTTCAACCACACCCTTGATCTCAACTCCACGGAGGGCGGCGTGCCGTGCGCTCTCAAGCACCAGGATTCCGCTACCCTCGCCAAAACAGGCAGCATAGCGCCGCAACTGTCCCGTGGCTGCAAAGCCGGCCATCATCAACGGCATCAGATCATCGGCGCCACCGGTCAGCATGATGTCGGCCCGCCCCTCATTTATAAAACGGCAGGCCATCATGAAGGCCGACTCCGCCGAACAGAATCGCTGCACCAGGGTCACATTGGGACCCTTCAAGCCATGCTCGATCGAGGCGTTACTAGCAGGCGCGTTGGACACCGTATTGGGAAAGAGCATCGGCGCCAGGCCGTTGACTCCGCCGTTAAAGTATCCCGCCAGAAATTCTGCGGAATTGGCAACACCACCGAAACCACACCCCAAAGCGATTCCGATCCGTTCCGGCGCGACCAACCGCAGATCTATACCGGCATCCTTCAGTGCCAACCCCGAGGCAGCCACGGCAAACTGGCTGCAGCGGTCCATCTTGCGGGCTTTGAGCGGAGCGATGAAATCGGTGGCCTTGAAAGCCAGTGCCTTTCCCCAGCGCTGACCAAGACCGCCCGGAATATCGTCCGGCACCGGAGTCAGTGCGTCACTATTGGAGCGCAACAGTTCAAGTATTGGTTCGATACCGCTGCCGGCAGAGGTTATCGCGGAATAACCGGTGATGACGATGTCTTTGATTGAAGTGTTCATATTCCAAGCACCAGCGATGTGATGTTTCCGCCAAAAGCAAACGAGTTCGACATGGCAACTATTGAATCGGTCTGGCGCTTTTCGTCATGGCAGTAATCCAGGTCGCATTCCGGATCGCGCCCCCTGTAATTGAGGGTCCGCGGGATGATATGTTCATTGAGGGCAATCACCGTGGCAAGAGCCTCGATTGCGCCGGCAGCTCCCAGGCAGTGGCCGGTCATGGCCTTGGTTGAAATCAGCGGAACCCGTGCCACGCGGTCGCCGAAAACCAGTTTCATCGCATTGGACTCGACCACATCGTTCAGAGGCGTTCCGGTGCCGTGGGCGTTGACCCAGCCGACCTGATCCGCTTCGATTCCGGCCGCCGCGATCGCATCGCGCATTACCCGCGCCGCAGTCGAGCCGGTCGGTTCGGGAGCGGTCATGTGGAACGCTTCCCCGGCCAGCGCATAACCGAGAATCGCGCCGTATATCCTGGCGCCACGCGCCATGGCGTCCTGCTCGTTTTCCAGCACCATGAATGCCGCGCCCTCGCCGAGGGAAATGCCCTGGCGACCGAGGCTGAAGGGAGAACAGGGCTCGGGATCAACCACCTTGAGTGAATTGAAGCCACAGAACGTCAGCAACGAGAGGGTATCGGAACCACCGGCAACGACCGCTTTCTGCTGACCGGTTGCCACCAGATCGGCTCCCCAGCCGATGGCAGTGGCCGATGACGAGCAGGCGGTGGTAACCGTCCCCTGATAGCCGGCCAGACCGAATCGGAGTGCGATCTCGCTGGCGGTCTTGTCAGGTAAAATACCTCGCAAAAGCGCCGGAGATGAAGGTTCGCCGGACAGGTGCGCTCTCAGCCACTGCTCGGACTGAAACATGCCGGCCGCTCCGGCTCCCATCGAAACACCGATCTCGTAAGGGGAGTAGTAACCGTTGACAGCGCTGTTTTGCAGTGCTTCACCGGCGGCAATCAGACCGAACTGGTCGGCCCGGGACAACTTGCGGGCCGAGCGTCGATCGAAATAGTCCAGAGGATCATACCCCTTGATCTGGCACCCGATCTTGGAAGGGAATGCGGAAACATCGAAAAGATCCAGAGCGGCAATGCCGCTGTTGCCGTTCAACAGGTTGCTGCCGAATTCAGGAGTATTTTTGCCGACCCCGCAGAAAACACCCAGCCCTGTTATCACGACCCGGTTTGCGGCCATCAGAGTATCCCGCCATCGACAACCAGAGTTTGCCCGGTAATGTAGGAAGCATTTTGAGAAGCAAGGAACAGAACCGCATCGGCCACTTCATCAGGTCTACCGATCCGCCCCAGCGCCGCCACTTTCAGGATACCGGCTACGATGTCCTGTTTGAGACCGGCGGTCATGTCGGTGTCGATCAGTCCGGCCACAACGGCATTAACGCGTATGCCCATCGCGCCGACCTCGCGGGCCAGTGATTTGGTCAGGCTGATGGCGGCCCCCTTGGAGGCGGCGTAATTTGACTGCCCGGCGGTGCCGCTGACAGCCGAGATCGATGAGATGTTGATTATGGAACCGCTACGTCTGGACATCATCTTGCGCACACCCCATTTGCTGCAGTGAAAAAGCGGATAGAGATTGTTGCGGATCACTGCGTCCCAGTCATCCTCTGCCATCATCGCCAGCCAGCCGTCACGGATGATACCGGCATTGTTGACGAGCACGTCTATATGCCCTGTCGCTTGCGATGCCTGGTTGATCAACAGCTGAGCCCCTTCGGAACTGCTGACGTCGGCCCGGACCAACGTAACGCTGCCCGACAGGCCCTCGGCCAGCGACAGGGTTGCATCGGCGGAAGCCTGATTGGAAAGATAGGCGGCATAAACCCGCGCTCCGGCAGCTGCAAAGGCCAATGTGACGGCCCGGCCGATTCCGCGCGTGCCACCGGTGACCACGATGATATTATTTGTAAAATCCATGATGAGTCCGTTGAGAAAAGTTTATTGGATAATAGCGGGAATATGAATGAATGTCCAGACAAGGGTTAGTATGGCAAATCAGCTTGTTAATATTTTGCAATTATTATACTTTGGCAATCACAGTTTATTAGCCGCGACCAACTCAAAACTTGTAATTGGCCAGTATCAAAAACAACTGAAAATGCCGTTAAAATTCTCCGAGATCAGGCACATGTGATTCCGGTTGCTGCTCTGTGGGAGGAGACATGGGAAGATTCGGGATAGAGACCAGGAAGTGGGAAGTAATTCTACCCCTGCTAAGTGCCGTGGTGCTTTTATCAAACCTGATAATGCAGGACGGGATGTTGTTTGCAGCAACCGGAGCGTGGACAAGCAATGGACCGGAAGGAGGGCAGATAAAAGCGCTGACAATTGATCCCGTCACCTCCGCAAACCTCTATGCGGGAACTTATGAATGGAGTGTTTATTCTTGGACCATTACGGCCGTGCCGCCACCCAGGCCGGAAACCGTTGTCCCATCCCCCGGCAATGGCCAGGTAACCATCGGCTGGAGCGAAGTGGCGGATGCAACCTCCTACAACCTCTATTATTCCACCACACCGGGAGTAACCAAATCGACCGGGACCAGGATCACCGGTGTTACCAGACCCAGTTCAGTATCGCCTCTGGTCAATGGCACTCCATATTACTTCGTGGTCACGGCGGTCAACGCCTATGGCGAGAGCGCGGAATCGGACCAGGTCAGCGCCGTCCCCGGAGTTTCCAGCGCCGCCTACACCCTGGCCGACCTGGCGGGAAACTGGGAAGTAAACAGCCTGGCATCCGGTCCGGGAGCGCCGTGGTGGATAAGGATTTCCCTGAATATTGCAGCCGATGGCTCTTTCAGCGGGACGGAGACGGACTCGGACGGATCTACAGGCTCAACCTCCGGCACTCTGCTGATATCCCCCAACGGCATTGTGACCATGGCGGGCAATTCAATATTCCAGTGCAGCATGGATTCCGGAAAAACGCTGCTGGCCTGCACGTCAACCTGGTCCGGTACGACGAGCCCCGGCACAAGCGAGCTGATACTGTTTACAAAAAAAGGGTCCGGGTATTCTTCTACGGACATTGTTGGCGACTGGTGGTTCAGCAATCTGACGACTCCCGGCCCCTATTGGGAAAGAGGCTCGCTGACAGCCGGTCCAAGCGGCGCATTCAGCTATACCTTCATCGACTCTGACGGCAATCCTCACACAGGATCCGGCACACTCAGCATCACTTCCGACGGAGTTCTGACTCCCGTAGGTGCCAATATCAGCCCGACCCGCTGTGTCATGGATTCGGGAAAAAGCGCCAACGTCTGCACTTCCACATCCAGCAGCGGCACAACCGGCATGCAGATTTTGACAAGAAAGGCGGCAAACTACGCCCTGTCCGACCTGGCCGGCACATGGGGGGTAAACGCGCTGGTATCGGGCCCGGGCGCGCCCTGGTGGAACAGGGGGAGCGTGACCTTCGTTGCCAATGGTTCCTATTCCGGTAGCCTGCAGGATTATGACGGAAGTCCCCCCAGTAATGTGACCGGGGTGTTCGGAATTACAGCAGACGGCGTGTTTACACCGGATTTCAATGCGAATGAGGAGTGCCACATGGATGCCGGCAAAACAATCATGGCCTGCACCGGCACCTGGACGACCGGAAGTCCCGGCTCCACCGAACTGACGGTATTGACAAAGAGCATGGTTTCAGCGCCCGCAACTTTCAGAGGACTTGCCATCACCTCCGGACCGGCTTCGCTATATGAGAGCAATGTCGCCACATACGCTGTCAGCGCCTACTGGAGTGACGCTACTTCAAGCAGTGTCACCCCGATCTGGAGCGTCAATCCCGCCACCTACGCAACGATCAACAGCAGCACCGGCCAGCTGACCACGCTTGCGGTCCCGTCGAACCGGACCGTCACGGTAAGCGCGGTCTATTCCTACAACGGTATCACCCTGACAGCCAGTAAAACCGTCACGATCGTCAACCAGACATCCGCCCTGACCATGACCCTCTCCGGCAGCGGTTCCGGATCGATCAACAGTAACCCCGCCGGGATGATCGCCTGCACCTACCCACCACAGACCGGGACCTGCTTGACATCACAACCGGTCGGCACGGCTCTCACGCTGATCGCCACCCCAGCCGCGGATTCCAGCTTCGACAGTTGGGGAAGCGCATGCGGCTCATGCACAGGGCTCTCCTGCCTGCTGGACATCGACAGTGACAAGACCTGCAGCGCTGCCTTTCAAATCCTGCCTTTGGTACGGATTGCCGGACCGGTCTATTTCGCTTCGATAATCAAGGCTTATGACCAGCTGAGCGA
>JAURXC010000383.1 GCA_030654645.1 Deltaproteobacteria bacterium
AATATTTCGGCAAAGGCTTCCCCGACGTATTTCTCGGAGAGGGTGTAACCTTCGCGCTCCACGTTGGTGGAATCGGACAGCAGCGCCAGCACACCGGCCTCGCCGTAGCGCGACAGGCTGGCCAGGTCGGTCAGCTGGCCATCGACCGGGGTATGGTCAATCTTGAAGTCTCCGGTGTGGATCACGACCCCTTCCGGAGAGGTTATGGCCAGCGCGCAGCCATCGACCACCGAGTGGGCCACACGCAGGAACTCCACCCGGAAACGGCCCAGCTGCACCGTGTCGCGCGGCTTGACAATCACCAGCTCCACCGAACCGTCCAGCTTGTATTCCTTGAGCTTTTCGTTGACAAACCCCAGCGTCAGGGCCGTGCCGTAGACCGGCACGTTCAATTCCTGCAGCACGAAGGGAAGCGCGCCGATGTGATCCTCGTGACCGTGGGTCAGGCAGATGGCGCGGATATTCGCGATTCTCTCACGCAGCCAGGAGATATCGGGGATTACGTAGTCGATGCCGAGCATTTCCGGGCTGGGAAACATCAGGCCGCAATCGACGATGATGATGTCTTCGTCATAGATGTAGGCCATCATGTTCATGCCGATTTCGCCCAATCCGCCCAGGGCCACTATCTGTAACGCCGAGTTTGATTCCAGGGTTTCCATAATCTATCTTTCCCGCTGCTGCGGCACCAGCGCCGCTATCTTCTTGTCGCAACGCGCAATCCAGTCTTCACCGGGGGTAACCAGCCAATGGTCGGCATAAAACGAACTGCGCAGAGAACGGTAGGCAATCAGGGCCCGGTTGACATCACCCAGCTTTTCGTTCTGTTCGGCAATCCGCCACAGTTGTTCGGCAGCCTTATCTATCGTGGGGTGGAAAGGGATGTACATATGGATGGCCGACTCGAATCCGGCCACCGCACCGGGAAAATCGCCCCTGCGAAGCGCTTCCTCTCCCAGCTTGTACTGACTGCTCATGCGCCACCAGGTTCCCGCAAGGAACATCAGCAGGCAGATGACTACTATTACCGCTCCGTTGAGCAGTATGCTTTTTTGCTGATCGTTCATCGGGTCACCTGAAAAAATTTGGGATAAATGTCAGCAGCACCCCGAGGGTGGTGACAACCACTCCCGCTAGGGCCACCAGGGCCGCGCCGGTATCGTAGGGACTCTTCAGGCGATGTGCCGCCGGCAGCCCCCAGATGATGCCCGCCATTCCGGCAATGATCAGAATTATGTACTGATAACCGATGTTCATTCAATGCTCCAACGCAGATTCTATCGTATTCCGGACCTGTTCCATCATCCAGGACTCGGCCTCGTTCCGGCTCAGGCCGTCCGGTATGATCACGGCCGGGTGCAGCACCATCTGGATGTCGCCGCTGTACAGGCGGATCCGGTTGGGAGGGTTTATTTTACCGCTGCCGTTGATGGTGACCGGAATCACCGGAACACCGGCCTTGCGGGCCAGGATGAAGCCGCCCCGCTTGAAGGGGAGCAAATTCAGATCCCTGGAGCGGGTTCCTTCGGGAAACATCACCACGCTCTTGCCGTTGCGGATCGTGGCGGCCGCTTCATCCACACTCCGCAAGGCCTTGCGGCCATCGCCACGATCGAGAGGGATGTAACCGCCGCGCCGCATTGATGGGCCGAAAACCGGGATGTCGAACAGTTCCTTCTTGGCAATCCAGTGGAGCTGGCACGGCATCGCTGAAAGCAGCGCCAGGATATCGAAGTTGCTCTGGTGGTTGCTCATGAAAATGGCCGGGCCGGCCGGAACATTCCCGGTTCCGCTGACGGTGACCCGGACCAGGTTCAGCGCCAGAGCCAGCCGCGCCCACAGTCGCGCATGCCAGGCATAGGCCCTGCCGCTGCCGTCGAACAGCGTCGTGACGAAGGCGCTGACTGAAAACAGAAATGTCAGCGGAATGAACACCGCCAGATAGAGATATGCGCGTACCATCGAAATGCTCCGGATATAAACCCTGCTAAATTACAGCGTTATGCGGGGTGAGTCAAACTAATTCTGGCAGGAGAATTGGACAGGTCTATTCCAGGGTCGTGCGCAGGCGTTTCTTCTCGGACTGGATTTTCTTGCCGCTGAGGCGCTGCTCCTTGGCCCGCTTCGGCACGCGGGTGGCAACCCGTTTCTTCACCTTGCGTTCCCGCTTCTCCAGCGCAAGCCGCAGGCGCTGCATGGCGACCTCGCGGTTCTGGAACTGGGAGCGGAATTCGGAAGCCTGGGCGACAATGCCGGTCGGCAGGTGGCGGATCCGCACCGCCGAATCGGTCGTGTTGCGATGCTGCCCCCCCGGTCCCGAGGCCCGGTAGAAATCTATTTTCAGATCTGCTTCGTTGATTATGATGCTGGCTGACGTCATTTTGGGCGGGTATCCATAATGACCATCCTCATCCTGATGCGCCGGATGAGGATTAAATCACCTTGGTTATCTTACGGACCGAATCTTCTGGCGCTGTTCGCTGGCCAGTTCTTCGCTGGTGATCAATCCTTTTTTCATCAGAATCGTAACGAAATCCTCCATCGGAGCCGGTTCCGCGGTTGAAGCGGCGGACTGTTCGGGAGCGGTTCTTTTTTTTCTGCGTGCAGCAACCAGTGCGGCAAGATCCTGATTGGCATCGGCTGGTCTGTTTATCTGTTCCACCATGGCTTACCTCTTCCCCTGATGTATTTCAATAAATAGCAAGATGTTAACTGAAAGCCGGATTGTAAGCGGCCCTCAGACAATCTATCGGCATTCTATTCAATTTACTTGAATGAATCAAGAAAGATAAAACTTAAAAAGCATTTACCTGAAGGTGTCAGGCATAGGCATTTCCGCCTGATTTGCGCTTCAACACCCCTTCTGCTATTTCGGATCCTTGACACAGACGGCGTATTTGAGGTAGCGCCCCTCCGGGAAGGTGACCGGGTAGGGAAAATCCTCCGGCTGGCCGAAAAGCGAAATCACCCGCAGTTCATTGCCGGCCTGCAGTGCGCCGCGCCGCAATTCCTTGAGGTATTCGGCCAGATCGACCTTCTGGTGGTTGGAGGAGGCGATCAGCAGCCCGCCGTCATTCAGCAGCGGCAGGGCGGCCGCGACCAGGTCGGAGGTGCCGCCGCGGGTCGTGAAGCGGCTTTTGGAGGTGGTCGAGAAGGAAGGCGGATCCATCAGGATCACGTCATAGCGTTTTTTGGCGTTCTGCAGTTCGCCCAGCACGGCCAGGCAGTCGCCGACGATGAACTCGTGCCGCTTGGGATTGAGGTGATTGACACCGAAATTGGCCCTGGCCCACTCGGTATAGCCGGGAGAGGCATCCACATTGGTGACAACCGAGGCGCCGCTGGCAGCGGCCGCCGCCGAAAAGGCGCCGGTATAGGCAAACAGGTTCAGTACCCGCTTCCCCTCCACCCGCTTCATCAGATCCTGGCGATTCCGGCGCTGGTCCAGGAACAGTCCGGTATTCAGTCCCTGCTCCAGGCTGACCAGAAAAGTCAGGCCGTTTTCGCGCACCTCCAGCCGCTGGGGCGCGGTGTTGCCGGCCAGCAGACGACCGTAGTTCTTGCTGTCGCCAGCCGCCTCCAGCTCGCGGGTCTTCTGAGGCCGCTGCTTCTCGTAGATCCCCAGCGGAGACAGCAATTCCTGCAGGATTTCGGTGACCAGCTTCAGGTACGGCCGCCAGGCGCCGCTGTAGAGCTGGATCATCAGGTAACCGGCATAGCGGTCCACCGTCAGGCCGGGCAGGCCGTCACCCTCGGCGTTCACCAGCCGGTAGGCGTCGCTTTCCGACAGGTCGGCATGCTCACTGCGCAGCCGGATCGCGGCCTGCAGACGCCTGGTAAGCCAGGGGCGCTCCAGCCGGATCCGCTCCCGCGACAGCACGCGCGCCGCAATGCGCTCCTGCGGATCGAGCAGCGCCGTCGCCAGAAACCGCCCCTGGCCGTCGCACAGTTCCACGGTCTGCCCGGCCTTGCCGGCCGGCCATTTCTTCGTATAAGCGTCCGCCACCACCCAGGGGTGCCCCAACTCCAGCATCCGTACGGTTTCGGGCCCGACCACCCATCTCTCCTGCTGCCTTGTCACTTGTTCCTCCTGAACTGAACCCAGGGATACATTCTCTACCTGTAAAAAAACCGCCGTGCGGCTGAGGCCTGCACGGCGGGGTAAGTTAACTGGTCCGTCTAGCTGTCAGTGATGGAAACGCCCCTTGCGCTCCTTGTGGGCCGGAGTTGGAGACTTGTGGCAATCGAAACAGGCCTTTTCCTCGACCTTCTTGGTTTCAAGCGGCGACGTCTGTCCTCCCAGGGTCGGCTGATTGTACTCCGGCGTCTGGAAGTTGAGCCGGCCGCGTTCATCGGCAATATTGGCGACCTGATAGTTCACCTGCCAGTTGGCATTGATCGGCAGCGTGTGGCACTGGTCGCAACCGCCCGGCGGCGGAATGCTCTTCCAGGAAGTAAACATGGCACAACCGCTTATGGTGAAAACCAGGCCCAACAGGGCCAGCAGGGTATATTTCATCGCGTTTCTCCTCGGGTAAAAAATCGTAATGGAAGCGATACTAGCACAGCGAATCGTGAAAATACAGCTTCATGCTTCGTATTTTGATTCCGTTTGCCGGCATGGCGAAAATGGTGTCAGGCAACAGATGTCCATTGCATCCAATCAGGTCAATAGCAGCTTGACTTGAACAGGCACAAAGCGTAGCTTGGCGATATCTAATCTTAAAACGACAGTTTGCCACAGAGATCACAGAGAGCACAGAGTACTGACAACAAAAAATCTTTTTTTAAA
>JAURXC010000385.1 GCA_030654645.1 Deltaproteobacteria bacterium
GTGTCGTCGGCGCCGGAGAACTGGCGGTGCTCTGCGGTGCAATGGTGGGCGCCGGACTCGGATTTCTCTGGTACAACTCCTATCCGGCCGAGGTATTCATGGGGGATGTTGGGTCGCTCTCGCTGGGAGGCGCACTTGGAACGATCGCGGTTCTGACCAAGCAGGAGCTGCTGCTGGTGATTGTCGGCGGGGTCTTCGTGGTCGAGGCGCTGTCGGTCATCTTCCAGGTTGGCTCGTATAAATATCGCGGCAAGCGCATTTTCCGCATGGCGCCAATCCATCACCACTTCGAGTTGAAGGGGGTGGCCGAGCCCAAGATCATTGTACGCTTCTGGATCATCACGATTATTCTGGCCCTGGTGGCTATTTCGACACTTAAAATGCGATAAGGTCTGTTCATGGAATTGAAAAACAAAAAGATTCTGGTCGTGGGCCTCGCCAAAACCGGCGTGGCCTGCGCCCGTTTTCTGGCCTCGAAAGGCGCCCGGGTGACGGTCACCGACCTGCGCAACGAAACCCAGCTGGCCGGGCCGCTGGCGGAGTTGGCCGGTTATGAAATCGTGCGGGAACTGGAGCGCCATGACCAGGCAACCTTTCTGGCCAGCGACCTGATCGTGGTTTCCCCCGGCGTGGCCATGGACCTTCCGCAACTGCTGGCAGCGCAAAAAACAGGAATCGAGATCATCAGCGAGATCGAACTGGCGGCGCGCTTCATCGACGTGCCGCTGGCCGCGATCACCGGAACCAACGGCAAAACCACCACGACCACGCTTTTGGGCGCAATTTTCAAACACAACGGCTACCACACCTTTGTAGGTGGCAACATCGGCAATCCGCTGATCGAGATGGCCGAGTCACATCAGATCGTCGACCAGGTGGTGGCCGAAATCAGCTCGTTCCAGCTGGAATGGATCAGCTCGTTCCGACCGACCGTGGCGGCGCTGCTGAACCTGAGCGAGGATCATCTGGATCGCTATCCGAGCTACCAAGATTACATCAACGCCAAGCTGCGTATTTTCGAGAATCAGACCGAAGACGACTTCGCGGTGCTGAACCGCGATGACGAGCTGGTTTGGGAGCAGGCCGGAAAACTGGCGGCACGGGTATTCCCCTTCAGCCGGACAGTGGAACTGGAAGAGGGGATCTTCTACCGGGACGGGGTGATCACCTATCGCCACGACGGCCGCGAGGAATGCTTCCCGACCGCGGCGATCAGGCTGCAGGGAGTACACAACCAGGAAAACATCATGGCAGCCATGGCCTGCGCGTTGCTTTTGGGCTGCCGCCCCGACGAAACCTTCGAGACCGTGCTCTGCTTCGAGGCGCTGCACCATCGCATGGAATTCGTGCGCGAGGTGCGGGGAGTGCGCTACTACGAGGACAGCAAGGCAACCAACGTGGGCAGCGTACAGAAAGCACTGGAGAGCTTCGAGGAAATCACGCTGATCGCCGGCGGCAAGGACAAGGGCGGTTCCTACGAACCGCTGGCCGGGATGGTCAGGGAGCGGGTCCGGCATCTGATCCTGATCGGCGAAGCCGCCGGGCGGATGCAGGCCGAGCTGGGCGGCCTGACCGACACGCGCCAAGCGGCCACTCTGGAAGAGGCTGTGCAGCTGGCGGCCGAAATTACAGCGGCCGGAGGTACAGTGCTGATGTCGCCGGCCTGTTCAAGCTTCGACATGTTCCGGGATTATGAAGAACGCGCCCAGCGATTCATCGCGGCGGTAAAGGCCTTGTAGGGGCAATCCTTGTGATTGACCAAAAAGCGGGCGAAACATTGTAGGGGCAATCCTTGTGATTGCCCAAAAACGGGCGAATACGAGATGCGCCCCTACGGAAGCTTATGAAACTGATGTTTAAAAAACTGGAAGAGTATGATCTGGTCATAATGATGATGGCAATCGCGCTGACCTGTTTCGGCGTGGTGATGGTCTATTCGGCCTCGTCGGTGATGGCCGCCAAGCGCTTTCACGACGGCTTTTTCTTCCTCAAGCGCCAGGGGCTGTTCGCGCTGGTCGGCTTTGGAGTGATGCTGGGCGTGATGCGGATCAACTACCAGTTCTGGCGCAAGCTGGCCGTCCCGATTCTGCTGGGGTGCCTGGTTCTGCTGGTAATGGTGCTGATTCCGGGCATAGGCGGTAGCGCCGGAGGCGCCTCGCGCTGGATTAGGCTGCCCGGCTTCAACCTGCAGCCCTCCGAGATCGCCAAAATCGCGTTGATTATGTACATGGCCTACTCTCTGGACAGGAAACAGGACAAGATTAAAGAACTTGGCGCCGGATTTGTTTCATACATGCTGATCCTGCTGGTGCTTTTGGGACTCCTGCTCAAGCAGCCGGACATGGGCGCGGCGTTGACCCTGGCCGCCGTGGCGATGATCATGCTATTCGCCGCCGGTACGCGCCTGGTGTACATCATCTCGATTTTTCTGATGTCGATGCCGTTCCTGTACTTTCTGGTGATGAACGTGGCCTACCGCAAGCGGCGCATCATGGCTTTTCTGGACCCATGGCAGGATCCACAGAACAGCGGATTCCAGATCATCCAGTCCTGGCTGGCGCTCGGCACCGGAGGAGTTTTCGGTCAGGGATTGGGCGAAGGGAAACAGAAACTTTTCTATCTGCCGGAAGCACACACCGACTTCATTCTGTCGGTGGTTGGCGAAGAGCTGGGCTTTCTGGGCGTGATCGTGATCATCGGCATGTTTTTCCTGCTGGTACAGCGCGCAATGCGCATAGCCGTGGCGGCGCCCGATGCCTTCGGCCGTTTTCTGGCGCTGGGCATTGCCATACTGTTCGGCATCGAGGCCACCGTCAACATGGGGGTTGTCACCGGCATGCTACCCACCAAGGGACTGGCGCTGCCATTCATCAGTTACGGCGGAAGTTCATTGATAATCAGCCTGTTTGCAGTAGGCATACTCTTAAACATTTCATCGGGACTGAAGATTTCCTCCATCAGCCTGAAGGAGGAAAAATGAAACTGGTCATTGCGGGAGGCGGCACGGGTGGACACCTGTTCCCCGGCATAGCGGTAGCGGAAGAGTTCTTGGCGCGTGATCCTGGCAACGAGGTTCTTTTTGTCGGAACCGAACGGGGCATTGAAGCTCGTGCGGTGCCTGCCGCAGGCTACAGGCTGGAGTTGATCTCCGCGGCCGGCATCCGCGGCAAGCACGGTTTAACCCAGTTTGCCGGCATCGCCAAGATGATCTATGGCTATGCCCAGTCACGCAAGGTACTGAAAGCGTTCCGACCAGACCTGGTGCTGGGTGTTGGCGGTTATGCCTCGCTGCCGATGGTGCTGGCGGCTCGCGGCATGCGCATTCCGCGCTTCATCCATGAACAGAACGCGATACCGGGACAGACCAACCAACTGCTGTCCAGGTTCGCGGACAAGGTTTTCATCACATTGGAGGAATCTGCCAAATACTTCCCCAAAGATTCGACACTGCTGACCGGCAATCCGCTGCGACGGCAGATACTGGACATGGTGGAGTCGCTGAATTCCTCCCACCCTCCCCTTGATAATGGAGGAGAAGAACTCCCTCCCTTTCAAGGGGAGGGTCGGGGAGGGGATGGGGGTTTTAAGTTGTTCATCTTCGGCGGAAGCCAGGGCGCTCACGCGATCAACATGGCCATGGTCGAAGCGCTGCCGTTGCTGAAGGAGAGCCGGGACAAACTGGTAATCACCCACCAGACCGGCGAGAAGGATTGTGAAGAGGTTGCCGGCGCCTACCGCGCGGCCGGAATTGACGCCAGGGTGACACCATTTATCAGCGACATGGCCTCGGAATACTCCAAAGCCGACCTGGTCATCTGCCGGGCGGGCGCCACCACAATCGCCGAAGTAACCGCCTGCGGCAAGACCTGCCTGTTCATACCGTTTCCCCACGCGGTGGACGACCACCAGCGCAGGAACGCCGAAGCACTGTTGAAGAAAGATGCCTGCTTCATGCTGCTGGAGCAGGAGCTGACCGGCAAACGGCTGGCGGAGACTATCACCGAACTGGCCGCAGACTCCGGCAAGGTCAAACGCACCGCCGAACTGGCCTTCGGCATGGCGCGACTGGATGCGGCCAGGATTATTGTGGATCAGATGTTTGAAAGACAAGTGACACCATAGCAAGTCGAAAACGGTCAGCGAACAGTAATAATTTGAACATTTACTATTCTCGATGAGTACGGCCTTCCATGGTGAAAGGACTGAATAATGTACGGAAGAATTGAGAAGATCCACTTCGTGGGTATCGGCGGCATCGGCATGAGTGGCATTGCCGAAGTGCTGCTCAACCTGGGCTACAAGGTCTCCGGCTCCGACCTGCGCGGCTCCGACACCACCGAAAGGCTGGCCGGCCTGGGCGCCGAAATCGCGGTCGGGCACGATGCCGACAACCTCAGGAATGTAGACGTGGTGGTGATTTCCTCGGCG
Organism: Deltaproteobacteria bacterium; assembly: GCA_030654645.1. Lineage (GTDB taxonomy): Bacteria > Desulfobacterota > Desulfuromonadia > Geobacterales > Pseudopelobacteraceae > JACRCG01. The sequence goes on from JAURXC010000385.1 coordinate 4,429, forward strand.
GTACATGACGACAACCCGGAGGTGATCGAGGCCAAGCGGCTGCACGTCCCTGTTATCCCGAGGGCCGAGATGCTGGCCGAGCTGATGCGCATGAAGTACGGGATCGCGATCGCCGGCACCCACGGCAAGACCACCACCACCTCGATGGCCGCATCGATCCTGGGCCATGCCGGCATCGACCCGACTATCGTGATCGGCGGCAAATTGAACGCGATCGGCACCAACGCCCAACTGGGACAGGGCAAGTTCCTGGTGGCCGAGGCGGACGAATCGGACGGCTCCTTCCTGGTGCTGTCACCGACGATTGCCGTGGTCACCAATATCGACGCCGACCACCTGGACCACTACCTGGGCGGCATCGAAGAGATCAAGGACACCTTTGTGGAATTCATCAACAAGGTGCCGTTCTACGGCCTGGCGATTCTCTGCCTGGATGACAAGAACATCAGGGAGATCCTGCCGCGTATCAAGAAGCGCTACATGACCTATGGCCTCTCTTCCCAGGCCGATATCCGTGCGACCCATGTCAAACATGACGGTTTCCAGACATCATTCGTGGCCCACTACAAGGGTTACCGCCTGGGAGAGGTTACCTTCCCGATGCCCGGGCCGCATAATGTGCTGAACGCAATGGCCTGCATCGCCTTGGCGCTGGAGCTGGACGTTCCGTTCAGCGCAATCCAGGAAGGATTTGCCAAGTTCGGCGGGGTCGGCCGGCGTTTCACCGTCAAGGGTGAACCGAAGGGGATCATGGTCGTAGATGACTATGGACACCACCCGGCCGAGATCAGGGCCACACTGGCAGCGGCACGCCAAGGCTGGCCGGAGCGTCGTATAGTGGCAGCCTTTCAGCCGCACCGCTACACTCGCACCCACGAACTCTTCAACGAGTTTGTCACCGCTTTCTACGATGCCGACGTACTGGTTCTGACCGATGTCTACGCGGCCGGAGAGCAGCCGATAGCCGGGGCCACCGCCGAGCGGCTTGCAGCCGAAGTGCTGCGCCACGGCCAAAAAGACGTGACCTGTATCGCCAACCGCGAACTGATCCCGGAGCATCTGGCCGGCATCGTCAAGGAAGGCGACATCGTGATTACTCTGGGGGCCGGGAACATCTGGCAACAGGGCGAAGCACTGGTGAAGCTGCTGGAGGCACGCAACTGAAAAGGTCCGAAGGAGTGATACGTGGCCGGCTGCTGTACAACGAGCCGATGAGCCTGCACACTTCGCTCAAGGTGGGTGGTCCGGCCGACCTGTATGCCGTGCCGGAGGACTCCACCGACCTGCAGGCCCTGTTGAAATGGCTGAGCGCTGACGATATCCCCTGGCTGGCCATCGGCCGCGGCTACAACCTGCTGGTGCGGGACAAGGGCATCCGCGGCGCGGTGATATCGCTGGAGCGCTTCAACCGCATCGAAGTCGTATCCGACAGGGGCGCCTATCCACCCATTGAAACGGACGGGGCCTATGTCAGGGCCGGTGCGGGAGCAGACAACCTGGCTGTTGTCCGCTTCGCCCAGGAGCGCGGGCTGGGAGGGATCGGATTCATCTCCGGCATTCCCGGCACGGTCGGCGGGGCGATCAGGATGAACGCCGGCGCCTATGGCAAGGGTATCCTTGAGCATACGCAGTGCCTGACACTGCTGCGTGAAGGGGCGGTACGCGAGTTTTGCATCAGCGAACTGGATTACGGCTATCGCCATCTCGGCCTGGAAGCCGGTGATATCGTGCTGGAGGCCCTTTTCAGGCTGCAGGCACGCGAGGCGGCTCAAACCGAAGACGAGATCCGCAACGATCTGGAACTGCGCAGATCAAAACACAACGTGGGCCTGCCGAGCGCCGGTTCCTTCTTCAAGAACCCTTCCGGGCAGGCGGCCTGGAAGCTGATCGATGCAGCCGGAATGCGCGGAACCCGCGTGGGCGGGGCGATGGTATCCGAAGTGCACAGCAACTTTCTGGTCAATGCCGGCGGAGCCAGCGCTGATGATTTCCTGCAGCTGTCGGCAACGGTAAAAAATGCGGTTTTCCGAATATCCGGCGTGACACTACAGGAAGAAGTGCGTATAGTGGGCGATGAATAACGGGCTGGAGTAGCCATGGGCAATCAAGAACGTATCACTGAAATAAAGAAGATGAAAATCGGTGTTCTGATGGGCGGCCTCTCGGCCGAGCGCGATGTTTCGCTCAAGAGCGGTAACGCGGTACACCAGGCGTTGGTCGCGCAGGGCTTCAACGCGGTTGCGATCGATGTGGGACGCGACCTGGCGGACGTACTCAAGCGCGAGGGGATTGAAGCTGCCTTTATCGCGCTGCACGGCCGCTACGGCGAGGACGGCTGCGTCCAGGGCCTGTTGGAGTTATTGCAGATCCCCTACACCGGTTCCGGCGTACTGGCCAGCGCTCTGGCCATGCACAAGCTTTACAGCAAGCAGGCTTTTGCCGCCAGCGGCATCCTGACCGCGGCGTTCCGCTGTTTCAGGCGCGGCGAAACCGTCAGACTGCCCGAGCTGCCGTTCGGCCTGCCGCTGGTGGTCAAGCCGGTCCAGGAAGGCTCGTCGGTCGGGGTATCGATCGTCAAGGAAGAGAGCCAGCTGGAAGCGGCGCTGCAACTGGCCTTCAACCATGATGAGGAAATCCTGGTTGAGCAGTACATCAAGGGGCAGGAAGTGCAGATCGGCATCCTGAACGATCAACCGATCGGCGCGATCGAGATTGTGCCGAAAAACGAGTTCTACGATTTTGAAGCCAAATATACCGACGGCATGGCCGAGCACATCTTTCCGGCCCGCCTTGAATCGGCGCTGTACGAAAAAGCACAACAGGTCGGACTGTCCGCCCACCGTGCTCTGGGATGCAAGGGCTACAGCCGGGTTGATCTGCTGGTGACGACCACCGGCGACTGCTATGTGCTGGAAGTCAACACGCTGCCGGGCATGACGGCCTTGAGCCTGCTGCCGGAAATTGCCGCCAAGGGGGCCGGCCTGCCATTTGAAGCCCTGGTAGCAGACATAATCGCTTCGGCATCACTATCAATCAAGGTGAACTGAACCAGTGCGGGATTTCTCCAATTCCACATACCAGCGCCGCAAGGTAGCCCCCAACAAGGTCAAGATCCAGCGCAAGCCGATTGACCTGAAGAAATATCTGCGTCCGGTGGCAAAGATCACGGTTGGACTGTTCGGCATCATACTTTTGGGATTTGTATCATTCGGCGCCTACCGCGCCCTTGGCTCGGTCACCTTTTTCAGCCTTGAAAACATCGAAGTGTCCAGCGCAAAACGCCTGACCCGTGACGAGATCCTGGGGCTGACCGGCATAACCCCGGGCAAGGATCTGCTGCGCATGAACCTCAAGCGCATGGGCGAGCAGCTCCTTCAAAACCCCTGGGTCGAGACGGTGCGCATCAACCGCTATCTTCCCAACGGAATTTCGATTGTCATCACCGAAAGGGAACCGCTGGCGATTGTCAACATGGGCTTCATCTACTACCTGGACAACAAGGGCACCATCTTCAAGGCGCTCAACCAGGGTGACAAGCTCGATTATCCGGTCATTACCGGCTTCAGCGAAGAAGAGATCGGCAGTGATCCGAAGGGGACAAAAGCGGCGCTGCTGGCGACCTGTGATCTGCTTAAGATCCTGAAGGAGAAAGGCTCCTTCATTCTTGCGGATGTGTCGGAGATACATTACGACAAGGGCTACGGATTCACGATGTTCACATCTTCCGGAGCGCTTCCGGTCAAAATCGGCGCCGGGGATTTCAGCGCCAAGATCGAACGGTTCGCGCGCATCTACCGCGATCTGACGGCACAGGGAACAGCGCTGCAATACATCGATCTCGACTACAACGACAAGATCATCGTAAAAAAGAGCTAAATATCATCATTTTCATAAGCAGCAGGAGGGAAGTATGTCAGCAACCAAGAGAGACAACCTGATCGTCGGCCTGGACATAGGCACGACCAAGATATGCGCCATTGTGGGTAATGTCACCGAGGACGGCATAGATATCGTCGGAATCGGCACCAGCCCATCCAGCGGCCTGCGCAAGGGTGTCGTCATCAACATAGAAAGCACCGTGGGAGCGATCCGCAAGGCGATCGACGAGGCCGAACTGATGGCCGGCTGCGAGATAAAATCGGTCTATGCCGGTATCGCTGGAGGCCACATCAAGGGACTTAATTCCAACGGTGTCATCGCCATCAAGAATCGCGAGGTGTCCCAGGAGGATGTGCGGAGGGTAATCGACGCGGCCAAGGCGATCAACATCCCCATGGACCGGGAAGTGCTGCACATCCTGCCCCAGGAATTCATTATCGATGAACAGGACGGTATCCGCGAACCGCTCGGCATGAGCGGAGTCCGCCTGGAAGCCAAGGTGCACATCGTCACCGGCGCCGTGGCCAGCGCCCAGAACATCGTCAAATCCTGCAACCGGGCCGGCCTGGACGTGGCTGACATCGTGCTGGAACAACTGGCCTCTTCGCACGCAGTGCTCTCCGACGACGAGAAGGAACTGGGGGTCTGCATGATCGATATCGGCGGCGGGACCACCGACATCGCCATCTTTTCCGAAGGAGCGATCAAGTACACCTCGGTGCTCTCACTGGGCGGCAACCACCTGACCAACGACATCGCGGTCGGACTGCGCACACCCATGGCCGAAGCAGAGCGGATCAAACAGAAGTATGGTTGCTGCCTGTCGGCGCTGGTCGGCAAGGAAGACAAGATCGAGGTGCCCAGCGTCGGCGGCCGCAAACCACGCGAGCTGTCCCGCAACGTGTTGTGCGAGATCCTCGGACCACGAGTGGAAGAGATCTTCGCGCTGGTCAACCGCGAAATAGTCAAGTCCGGACTGGAAGATTCGATCGCATCGGGTGTGGTCATCACCGGTGGTTCCAGTATTCTGGAAGGAATGCCGGAGCTGGCGGAACAGATCTTCAACCTGCCGGTGCGGCGCGGCCTGCCCCAGCATGTCGGCGGACTGTCGGACGTGGTAAAATCACCGGTGTATGCCACCGGCGTAGGCCTGGTTGTCTACGG
>JAURXC010000389.1 GCA_030654645.1 Deltaproteobacteria bacterium
CCGTACTCTGATGATTTGACAAAGTTTATTTTCGGTATATTATGCATAGTCTTCTTTTCAGATACAAGGAACAGTAATGGATTTCTATCGTCCACCAACATTACAGGGGGCTGTTGACGCCGTCGGGAGTATCTATCGGGCTTTGCGGGCCTGGAAATTCTATCCGAAAGGCCACCCCACGCGGCGCAGCAGCATTAGTCACGCACACTCGGCAATGCTGGCAATGCTTGACGGTAATGACCTGCAGCTTGCCTGTGGCAGAACCGGTTTCAGCTTTCCCGATGGAGAGCGGGTCAGTGACGCCACTCGCCTGACCGTGTCCCTGTCATATGAGCTTTTTGTACGCAGGGTTCATAAAATCACATTTCTCCATGACCTTCATCAGGAAGACCTGCTGGATTTTATTAAAATCCTTACATTGCCGCTTGAGACAATACAGCAATTGGGCGGTGTTGATAAAATCATGGCTGAGCATGGCATACGTTCCATCTGGGTTAATGAATTTGATCTCTCCGCCATCCATGGAAGGCGTGCTGATGTGGAATCCAGGGGAGTGATCCCACCGGGTCTCGACGAAAGCGAAGGCGAAGGTGATACTGCATTCATGCTGGAACAGCCACAGGCGCCGGCAGAGGACCTGCCGCCGGAACAGCAGCTCCAGGCGCTGCTCGCGCGTCTGGTGACGACCAGTGATGAAGATATCTATACATTGCTGGTTCGACGGGCAATCACCTGTGCGGAAACGCTCAAATCCCGCCGTGAACTGCTGGCGATTTTCCCTCTGATTGAGTTGTTGACCAGCCATGCCGAAGACCAGTCGCGTAGCCCTAGCATGCGCGATTTTGACAGTTTCGCGATAGAACAGCTCGTGACCGGAGATTTGATTCTTCATTTTATATTCGACCGAATCGAGCAACCCGGCGCGCTGACCAAAAATGCATTGCAAGCGGTTTTAAAATCCGGCGGCGCTTCGGCAATAGTGCTGGCAGTTGAACAGATGGGGATAACGAATAACCTGGCGACAAGAAAAATGCTATCAAATATGCTCTCCGGACTGGGTGAGGAAGCCGTGCCGACCTTACTGGAGATGTTAAACGATAAGCGCTGGCAGATTGTCAGGAATATCTGTGCCATCCTCGGGGTGATTGCCAGCAGCGATGCGGTTCCCGGGCTGATGTCGTGTCTGCGGCACACCGAGATACGAGTCTGCAAGGAAGCCATCCGCGGTCTGGCCGGAATCGGAGGACGGGAGGCGGAGTCGGCCATTATCGGCATATTGCGCGGTAACGACAGCGATCTCTATCCCCAGGCGATAGCATCGCTGGGAGGGATGAAGAGCAGGAAGTCATTGACGGATCTTATGCGGATTCTCACCTCTAAAGATACCTTTCTCAAGTCGCTTCCTATGAAGCTTGATGTTCTGGCCGCGATTGCCATGATCGATGACAGGCAGGTGACACCCCGCCTGGTTGAACTTCTCACGGAACGTCATCTGCTGGCTGCGGGACGTTGGAAGCAATTAAAGTCAGCTGTTGCACAATGTCTTGGCAAATTGGGCGATGCCAGAGCGCTGCCGGCTCTGAAAGAGTATGCTTCAAATCCGGGAGAGCTTGGCGCTGTCTGCGCCGAGGCAGCCGGGCTGATCGAAAAATCAGGGAGTAAGCCAGATGGACGCACTTGACAAACAGAACGCCCTCAGACTGATAACGCTGTTTTCCGGAGCAGTTAAGGGAATGGCTTTTTATCCTGCTTCCCATCCGGCCATTCGTCAGCCCCTGATGGATCTCTACAAGATATTTACGACCGCATTCAGCCAGGCGGATCAGGTCTCATTTGGACTGGCCGACGGCATAATGTTTTTTGACGATCATCTCTTCGTTTCGCCGTCAACCGCCATTGCCGATCTGACCAACCGCATGCTGGAGAAATCGGTTGGTCGAATCATAGTGGTTAAGGGTGTCAGTTTTGACGAACTGCAGAATTTTGTCCGGCTGTTTTCAAATAAGGGGAACGGATTTGCCATACTTTCGGCACAGATGCAGGAAAACGGGATTAACTGCATTAAATTGGTTAATGAAGATGCTGAGAACCTGAACAATCAGGACGATGAAATAGAAATAGAGACGGAAGGTGATCATGTCGGCACCTATAACAAGGCGCTGGCTGCGATCAGAACAATCTGCCGCGATATCGAGCGGGGCCGGATACCAAACAGTGCTCCGGTCATCAGGATTGTGGATCGCATGGTCGGCATTACCATGCAGGAGCCGTGGGCGCTGTTGGGGCTCACGATGATCAAGGATTACGACAATTATACTTTCAATCATTGTGTAAATGTCGGGGTATTGGCAATGTCGCTGGGAGCCACGCTGGGTCTGGATGCCATGACCGTCAAGGATCTTGGAATTGCGGGCCAGCTGCATGATATCGGCAAAACCATGATTCCGAAAAGCATCCTTAACAAGCCGGGCAAGTTGTCCAGTACCGAGTTTGAAGAGATGAAGCGGCATCCCGAACTCGGTTCCAAGATAATCCGCGAGATGGAGGGGCTGGATCCTCATATTGCCCAGATCGTATTGGGTCATCACCTGCATTTCAACCGTAGCGGATACCCGGAATGGGCCAGCAAGCTTCCCTTCAACCAAATGGTGGACATCATCGCGATAGCCGATACTTACGATGCGATTACGACGTTGCGCGTATATCAGCATCCGGTCAATCCCAGAACCGCGCTTTACGAGATGCAGAAACTGGTCGGAACGATCCTGGATGGTTCCATCCTGGGGCGGTTCATCGAACTGATGGGCAGTTATCCGGTCGGTACGCTGGTGCGGCTGGACACAAACGAGGTCGCGGTGGTTTATCGCCCCAACCCTCTGGATGAGGAATCACCGGTAGTGCGGGTGCTGATAGATGGTGACGGCAAACGGCTCAAGATGCCCAGGGAACAGTCGCTGGTGGAACGTAGCGGTACGCGTTACGCCAATATCGTCGCCGTGGTGGATCCGTTATTGAAAAATATCGATGTTGGCCGTTTGATAGCTGACGGATACTACTGAAGCGGCATCAGGCTGAGTGCCGTCGCGGCTGCCTGGCGAGTTGATGCGTGATGTGATGAAAGCAGGGTGAAGATGCTGTCCAGTGAGAGCAGGTCGTTCAGGCATGCAAGGGTTATGGCCGCTTCTGCTTCCAGCGACCCGTCGCTTGCTTCAAGAAAAGTACGAAGCTTCTGCAGTATTTCGGGCGAAGCCGGGTAATTGCGTAAAGCAGATATTGCCCTGGCCTGCACAGCCTCGTGCTGGTCCTCCAGTCGTTCGACCAGCATCGGGATGGCGGACGGAATGCGAAGGCGTCCCAGTGCCTCCACGGCAGCGGAGCGAATATCAGCCTCCGGTCGGCCCGCGCAGTACAGAATCGGTGGAAGCACCTTTTCACCGCCGATTTCACCCAAGGCATAGATGGCGCCGATCTTGGTACCGGTGTCGCCGGTTTTGAGTGCGTGGAGAATCTCCTCCAGACTGCTGACCCCCTCAAGCTTCTCGATGGCCTGGGCAGTCGCGCTCCTGACGGCCGGAGCAGCATCCTTGAGCAGGGGACGAAGAGCATCTATGCGCGTACGGATTTTTTCTTTCATGTTGAAATATGTAGCAGAAATGACTCGATCAGACAACTGCTAATTGAATATTTGCAACTTGTTGCGATGAGTCAATTCTGATATATTACCACCCCGATTTGTTGACGTGCCGGACTGACAATGCCGTCGATCTGGTTGCCGTGTCAGGCCACACATAATAAAAGGAGACAGAAATATGCCGGGACCTGTAGAAATTAAGCCGGGGCTGCATTGGATCGGATCGGAAGATCCGGACCTGCGAACCTTTGACGATCTTTTCCCCACCGAACATGGCACCACCTACAACGCCTATCTGTTAAAGGGTACCGAAAAAACAGTTCTGATCGACACCGTTGACGAGAAGCGGGTTGACGAATACATGGATAAGGTTCGCTCACTGGTCGATCCGAAAGACATCGACTATATCATTGTCAACCACACCGAACACGACCACTCCGGATCGTTGTCCTATCTGCTGGAGCAGGCTCCCCAGGCCACGGTGGTCTGCACTGTTGCGGCCAAAAATTTTCTCGGAAACCTGATGCACAAGCCGTTCACCTGTCAGACAGTCAAGGACGGCGATACTATCGAACTTGGCGGCCGAACGCTTCGTTTTATCATCGCCCCTTTCCTGCACTGGCCGGACACTATGTTCACCCGGTTGGAGGAAGAAAACATTCTTTTCTCCTGCGACGCCTTCGCAGCCCACTACTGCAACCCCGGGAAAATCTTCAACGATGAGAGTGAAGACTTCACCTCGGCGCGCCATTTCTACTTCGACTGCATCTTCAGGCCCTTCAAGGACAAGGTCTTGTCGGCGGTCGAGAAAATCCGCCATGACGTGATCGATATGATCTGTCCCAGCCACGGACCGATTATCAGGCAGGACCCCTGGAAGGTCATTCAGCAGTTTGAATGCTGGAGCAAGCCCACTTCCAACAATAAGAAAATATTCATCCTGTACATATCGCCGCACGGCAGCACCGAAAAAATGGCCCAGGCCGTCGCCAGCGGCGCCACTCGTGACGGTCTGGAAGTTATCAGTTATCACATCAATCACCTGAGTTCCGGTGAGCTGCGCAACATGATGGAAGAGGCGGATGCGCTGATTTTCGGTATCCCGACCATCAATCGCGATATTCCCAAGCCGATGTGGGATGTGCTGGCCTATCTCAGCACGGTCAAGCTCAAGACCAATCTGGCCGGAGTTTTTGGAAGCTATGGCTGGAGCGGTGAAGCCTGCAAGATGGCCGAGGAGCGTTTGAAGGGGCTTGGATTCAAGCTGGTGGCCGACTCGGTCCGCACAACCTTCACCCCCAAATCCGAGGTGCTGGAACAGTGCGAGGCGCTGGGCAGAGCTGTGGCCGAGGCGGTTGCGGCGAGATAGATTTGCTTCAGGTTTTCTATTCATACAGAGAGGCCGGCGATTATGCCGGCCTCTCTGTGTATCTAACCTCTTGAAAATCCTACTTGATAATCAGTTTGTCCACGACCAGCGAACCGGTTTCGACCGTCAGGTTGCCGCTGAGAGTCGAATACTGCCCGCTCTGGGTGGCATAATAGGCATCCAGTCCTCCCATCAGCGTTATCTCTTTTCCGGAATTCAACACCAGATCTTCCAACGGAAACGTAACTGCCCTGGCCATGATCGTGTCGGAAACAGCAGCCCCGGCATAGGCCGCCACCAGCGACTCATAACCGGTGCCGAGGTTGATTCTGGCCATTGCCGCATACGGGAAGGTGGCATCGGTTCCCTGCGGTGTGTTCAGCACAACCTGACAGTTCGGATTACTGCCGCAACCGGGCGCGCCCCAGGTGGCCCATTGGGTGTTGCTGTCGGGTGTCTGCGATAGAGTCACGGTGCTGCCGGCCGGGAAATCCTGGCTGCAGGTAACGTCAGACAAGCCTCCGGTTCGCTGACAGGAGAGGTTGGGGATAGTAAAAACCGGTTGAGGGGTGACGGAGGTGCTGGTAACGGTGCCACCGCCCTTATCGGGGGTAGCCAGCTTAAGGGTCACCGCCAAAGTGTACATTACCGGTGCCGGACTTACGGTCAGCTCCAGTTGAATCAATACCGTTTCGGAAATACCTTCGCCGCTTACAATAAGGATGTTGCTATAGGGAATTGAACTTGGCGCCAGTCCGGTCGCATTGGCACTTACCGTTACGCTGTTGTTCCCGGTTCCACTGGCTGGAGTAAAGGTGAAGATGCTGTCAGCAACGTTTTTGGAAATAGCCCAGTTAAGGGTACTGCTGCCGGCATTGCTGATTGCCAGCGGAAGATCGTAGTTGGTTCCCGGTATCAAGGAAAATGTCAATATGCCGGGTGTGGCGGAAATGATGGGATAGAGAAGTTTCAGTCCCCCCAGCAGCGGATAAAAACCGTGTTCGGCGCTGTAGGAATTGCTGGCGGAGTTGCTGACGATCCCTGGCTGCCCCATTGTGCCGACATTTGAATAATTTCCGGAGACGGAACTGCCCCCGGCAGTCCCGAAGGTGGAAGCCGGCTGGGTGTATGCCGCAAAAGCAGATGCGGACAAAGTCAACACCGCAAGAAGTATCGGCGCTTTGACCAGAATTGATGTTTTCATATCGCCCCCTTGAGATCATCCGTGATCTGGAACCGGTATTATTTCCCGATATTGTTTTTCTTGTCGCCGCACCGACCTATCTGTGAAAGAGCTTCCTCTTTCAGGCCCGGTTGATCTGTAGTTTCTGCCACCTTTTTGAAAAACCGTATTGCGTTACCGCAATCACCGGCATCACGATACCGTTGAGCCAGCTCCAGCTGTATGGCCAGTTTTTCATTACTCTCTGCGAACTGTTCGGCATCCAGAAGTCCCTTGATTGCATTGTCATGGTGAAATTTTATCCTGGAATTGGCATCGGCCCTGATGGCGGCCTTCTCATCAGGCCTCACGGCATTTGTTTCCGCGCTTGCAGCGGTTTTTTCAACGATTCTTGCCGACCGGTCTTCATTCTGTACCGATTTGATCGCATTGCTTACACCTGGCTGTTTCGAGTTTTCCAGCTCCACCGGCAGTATGTATTTCTGAACGCCGGGAAGCGAAAAACTGGAAGGACCGGAGCGGGTGACGATATCGAGCAGGTTGAAATTGATCAATTCCTGTGACGTGGTATAGGCGCCCTGTTGAAGAACCAACACCCTGTTGTCCAACCCTCCTGCGTTGAGAGCACCCTGCAGTGTCATATAGGGTGAGGCAAACGTGCCGGAAGTGCCAGCCACATATTTATTGACATATACCGGTATCTTGGAAGCTATCCAGTTCCTGTCGCCGTATGCCTGGCTGCTGACTCTGTCCATCTGGCAGGGGGAGAGCCTGAGTTGCGGTTCATCGGTGTGATAAGACATGACATTGTTGTAGACCAGATCTACCGCGTTTTTCTGGATGACTGTACAGCTGGCGTAGAGGCAACCATAATTGTTCTGGGCAAGCTGATCCTTGGTCCAGCTTGAATTGTCTGTTATGGTGTCGGCGCAGGCATCCTGATTGGTGCAGCAGGGCTCATGTGTATGCATGAGGTTGAGGCTGTGTCCCATCTCATGAAGAATGCATGATGGAGTATTGCCGCACCACTGGTTCATCAGGATAATGTTGTTGTTCGGAGGAAAATCGCTTATGGCTGAGCTCGTGCCGCCATTGATGTATATGTTTATGGCGTCAGTCCGCCAATGATAGGTGGCCGGGGCGGCAATGGCGGCGGCGCGCAACTGGTCACGCCCGGTGATGGTTGCCGCGGAAGTGGAATACCACTGGCTCAAGCCGGAAAGGTCTACAAACTCGATTCGGTCGACAGAAAATTCGGTATAGGCTCTGGCCAGGATATTGATGGCTGAGGTAAATTCGGTGTTTATCTCGGCGTCGGTGTTCAGGTTTCCCGTTGCCGGCCGGTTGTCGGATGCATCCAGGATGAATTTGATTGAAATGCGGAGCGGTACCTGGGCAAAAGCTGAACAGGTAAGGCTCAGCGTTATTATGAATAGCAAAAGTGGTAGGTAGTATTTGCGTAAAGGATTCATGGTTGCTTGTCCTCCGTTGCCCGGTAGTAGTCGTAACTTAAAAACCAGAATCTACACATGCCCTACTGAAGGGTAACCAGCACAAGTACCAGGCCTTTGCCTTCGGATAACTTCGACATGGCTTTGCCGATGATAGCACCCTGTGCCCTGCTATGGTCTGTGACCTTCATCGCGTGACCGGGCGTATCCGAAGTGGTGAGAAGATCTCCCGGTGTGATTGCTCCATAAGATGCGTCAGCCCAGGCATAGACACGCCCGGTGAGTGCCACCGGAACCGATCCGCTTGCCGGGGTTCCTTCCTGGGACATGGTCATACCCGCGCTGATACCGTTGGCTCCGCTGACAATACCGGCCACTTTCGTGTCATAGGCTGATTCCGCCAGGAGCAACTGGCCCGGGTTGTCGCTGTCGATTGCCATCACCATGCCAGGTTCCAGCTTGTTGGCGTCCACAGTGTTAAACGGTTCCGCCAGGTCGGCGCCGCCCATGACATGGACATTCTTCAGGTAAACAGACATATAGGTGTTGGTGGCTGTGTTGTACATGGCGACGTTTGTAATGCCGGCATTCATGCTTCCGACCTGTACATCGCCACCGGCGCCGTCACCACCGATGTAGGCCCGTTCGCTGCCACCACCTTCCACCCTGAGGAAATCTCCCCAGACATGCATCTTTTCAGCAGGAGCCGTGGTGCCGACACCTACATTGCCATTGGCAGCTATGTCCAGCCCGAGATAACCGCTTCCCCGTAATGCCAGTGTTTGTGCCGAAGCCAGCCAGAACAGGTGCGACTTTGTCACGCCATTCTCGAGAAAGCGGAGACCGGAGTCCTGGGCTGCTGCCGTTGTATCGAGGAACATGAACGAATCAGGGTAGTTGTTGCCTTTCAGGTGAAATCGGGCTCCTGGAGTTGTTGTGCCCATGCCGGCGTTACCGGCAGACGTAATGGTGATGCCCTTTGTGGCATCTGTATTTGCCGTCAGGTGCAGGGAGCCGGTCACTGCACGGAGACCGGAAGAGTCAGCCGTTGAATTTGTTAAAAATCCTCCCGTATCTCCATACCCAAGATAAGTGCGTGTGGTCGCGCCTTCAAGAAAACGCAGGATGCCCCAAGTGTTGGTGCTGGCGAAGTCGCTTATGTATCCGCCGGTGGCGGACACCGAGAGCTTGGCTGATGGCGTTGCAGTGCCAATTCCGACATTGCCGGTTGTGGTTATGTCCAGGCCCGAAGCCCCGCTTCCCTGTAATTTGAGCGTCTGGGTTGCTGCTGACCAGTAGAGGTGGGACTTGGTCGCTCCGTTTTCGAGTAAGCGCAAGCCCGAATCCTGGGCTGCAGCCGTGGTGTCGAGGAACATGAAAGAGTCGGGATAGCTGTTACCCTTCAGATGCATTCTTGCTGCCGGAGCCGTCGTGCCGATGCCGATGTTGCCGGTAGGAGTAACTGTTATTCCCTTGGTGGCATCAACGTTCGCGGTCAGGTGCAAACCGCCGGTGACTGCATAGAATCCGGATGAATCCGGCACTGAATTTAATAAAAATCCACCCGGATCTCCGTACCCAAGATAAGCCCGGATGGTTGGTCCTTCCATTAAGCGCATCACTCCCCAGCTGCCCGAAGCGATGTAGTCCCCAAAGAAGCCGGAAGTGGTGGATACCGAAAGTTTGGCTGCCGGGGTTGCGGTGCCTATGCCGACATTGCCGCTGCTGGTTACAAGCTGGTTTGTCCCGGCAACAAGAGCATTGGCCGGCAGAATAAGCGTACCAGTCATGGTGTCGCCGGCCTTTTTTACATAGGCTGTGTCAAGTTTGGCCGCGGTGATGCTGCCGTCGGCCAGCTTGGTGGAGGTGACGCTGCCATCGGGCACCATTTCCGCTTCCACCGCATGTAGTGCGTAGGGCACACTGGTCAGTGGCTGAAGCGGCCGCATCTCAGGATCGGTTCCAGCCTTCACCCCCAGCCAGTACGGCCGGTTGAAGGCTATGCCAAGCACCGGCTGCGGACTCTTGCCCAGTTCAACGCTGTAAATGCCGTTGACCGGCGTTATGCTAACGGTGCCGCTGCCCCACACCGGCCGGACGCCACTGGTCGTGCTGTAAAGCGAGAAAACCATGTTTGTGGCGCTATTGACCGGTGCTCCGCTGCTTCCCTTCAGATAGCCCTGGTAGTTGATGGTCTGGGGGATGATGGG
>JAURXC010000394.1 GCA_030654645.1 Deltaproteobacteria bacterium
CCGTACCAGTCCGTTGAAGTTGAAGGGAGCGCTGGCGCCGACATACATCTGGAAATCGGTCACCTCGGGCACGTTGCGCAGGGCATCACCCATTTCGCGGGTGATCCTGGCGGTATGTTCCAAAGATGTGCCGTCCGGAGCGTCGATTATCACCTGCAACTCGTTCTTGTTGTCGAACGGCAGCATCTTTACCGTCACCGCCTTGAAGTAGATCAGCGAGCAGGAAAAAAGCAGCAGGACTGCAACCATTGTCAGGAAACCGTAGCGCAGTGGTTTCTGATGTATGAGTTTACCCATCCATTTGCGGTAGAACAGCGTGAGCTTGGAATCTTCCGGTTGTGCATCCGAGCCATGATGCGACTCTCCCTTCATGAAGCGGAAGGCAAAATACGGGGTTACGGTAAAGGCTATCAGCATCGAGAAAAGCATGGCCATGCTGGCACCGACCGGAATCGGGCGCATGTAGGGGCCCATCAGGCCTCCGACGAAGCCCATCGGCAGAATCGATGCTATCACGGCAAAAGTGGCCAGGACAGTCGGGTTTCCGATTTCGTCCACCGCCTTTATGGCCGCCTCCAGCGGCTTCATCGCGGTGGTGGTGAAGTAGCGGTGGATGTTCTCGACCACAACGATGGCATCGTCCACCAGGATTCCGATCGAGAAGATCAGGGCAAACAGTGTGATGCGGTTCAAGGTGTAGCCGATCAGGTAGAAAATCAACATGGTCAGGGCAAGTGTGACCGGGATGGCAATAGCCGCCACGGCTCCGGCGCGCCACCCCATGAAGATCGCAATCAGGATCGTGACCGAAATGGCCGCCAGGAACATGTGGAATAACAGCTCGTTATTCTTTTCCTTTGCGGTTTCACCGTAGTTGCGGGTTATTGTGACCTGAACGTCGGAGGGAATCAATTTGCCTTTGAGAGACTCGACCTTTTTGACCAGGTCTTCGGCCACCCAGGTGGCGTTGGCCCCTTTCCTTTTGGCCACGGATACTGTTACCGCGGCGTAATCCTGTTTTGGATTTCCGGTCAATTTTTTATGGGACGCACTGGGTCCCAGCCCCATGAAGACGTAGTCCTGCGGTTCCTGAACACCATCCTGAACCAGGGCAACATCGGACAGATAAACCGGCTTGCCACCATGGACGCCCATGACCAGCTGCTTAACCGCATCGGCGTTTTCAAGGAATCCGACCGACTCCACCAGGGTCTCTCTGTCTGCGACTGCAAACGAGCCCGAGGAGAGCGTGGAGTTGCCCTTTTGCAATGCGCCTGCAACCTGCAGCGGCGACAGACCGTAACCTGCCAGCCTGGGGGCATCCAACGTGACGCGCACCTGACGGGCCAAGCCGCCGGTGATTTTGGCTTCAGCGCTGTTCTCGCTTTTCTTCAGCTGGTCACAAAGTTCCATGGCAAGCGTACGCAGGGTTCCATGGTCGTAACGCTCCGACCAGAGCGTCAACGCCAGTATGGGAACATCATCGATGGATTTCGGCGACACCAGCGGCTCGCCCGCGCCGGGAGGGAGCACGTTGCGGTTGCTCATGACCTTGTTGTAGAGCTTGACCAGCGACTCCTCCATCGGTTGGCCGACCAGAAAGCGCACCGTAATGATGCCCATGCCGGGACGACTCATGGAGTAGAGGTACTCGACCCCCTTGATCTCCCACAGCTTGGCCTCGAACGGCTTGACCACCCGTTCCTGAACCTCCTGTGGCGACGAACCGGGCATGGGCAGATAAACGTCCACCATCGGTACGCTGATCTGTGGTTCTTCCTCGCGAGGGGTCATCTTGATTGCAAAGAAGCCCAGAAGCAACGAGGCTATTACAATCAACGGAGTCAGCTTGGAGTCGATGAAGGCTCTGGCGATTTTTCCGGCAAAACCTAGATTTTGCATAGTCTACTCCACCTTTGCCCCTTCGCTTACCTTTTCGGCGCCCGAAACCACGACGCGCTCCCCGGCAGACAGACCGGACAGAATCTCGACCCTGTCGCCAATTGTCTTGCCGACCTTTACCAGACGCATGCGGGCAATATTCTGACTGTCAACGATCCAGACCGAGGTCAGATTGCCGCGTTCGATAACCGCGTTTTTTGCCACCACCAGACCGTTAACCGAACTCCCAAGTACAATCGCGCCTCTTCCGAACATTCCGGACTTGAGCATCCTGCCGCCCAGATTTATCTTGGCGATGAAAGTACGGCTGGCCGGATCGGCGGAGGGGACAATCTCACTAATTTTAGTGGTAAAAGTGCTGTCGGTGGCATCCAGGCTCACCTGAGTCACCGTGCCGGGCCTGACTTTGGCGGCCATGGATTCCGGAATGGCCAGTTCCAGCTGGTAGCTCCCCTCATCCTCGATGGTCATCAGTGGCTGGGCAGGGAAGACCGTGCCCCCCAAATCTGCCTGCTTGCTGGTGATGATACCGGAGATCGGCGCGATTATCCTGGTGTAGCCGGCCATGGCCCCAGCCGCCCGGGATCCTTCCTGAGCCTGCTTAAGACGGGCTTCGGCCCTGGATACGCCATGGGTTGCCAATTCCAGTTCAGTCTGCTTGACGTCAAACTCCTGTCGGCTGATGGCCTGTTCACTATAGAGTTTACTGAAACGGTCAAAGGTAGTATCGGCCAACTTTTTTCTGGACTGGGCTTCCTCAAGAGCACGACGGGCCTCGTCGATACCGGCGGTGGCAACCGCGGCGGTAGCCTGATTCTCCATGGCATCCAGTTGGGCCAGAACCTGCCCCTTCCGCACCCGATCCCCCTCACGGACCTTCAGCACACTGATAACGCCGGGAACGCGTGCTGACACAACCGCGCTGGTTCTGGCGCGTACCGTACCGACCACATCCAGCATCTCCGGTACGGCAACAGTCCGGATCGTTTCAATGGCAACCCCTTTGACTGATACCGCCGGACTTTTTGGGTTGCCATCCGATTCATGCTTGTTTGCGCATCCACCACCAACAAGTGCAATGACCAGCAGAATTACCATAACCGGCATTTGATTGATCATTTGAGCATCTCCTTAAGAAATGTGCCGGAGCTGTAATAGACACGTCCACCAGCCAGGGCATAGCCGGTTTCCATCTCCACCAGGTTGGCTCTGGACTGATTCAGGACGGTCTGAGCATCCAGCAACTCCAGCATGGTGGCCAAAGAGTTCTCGTAACGTTTAGTTATCAGGCGCACCGTTTCCTCGGCATCCACCAGCGCGTGCCGCGCAACTTCGAGGCGTTTGCCGGCCTCCTCACGCCTCAGGAGGCTTTCTTTCGACTGATAACGCACTTCATTGGCCTTGTTATCAAACATCTCCCGTGCAGCAGAACGGGCGGCAACCGCCCTGGAGCGTTCCGCACCCCGGCGAAATCCGTCAAAAAGCCGCCACTTAAGGGTGGCACCAGCAATCCAGGCATCATTATCGATACCGAACGGCGCGTCCTTGGAGTTCAACTGATAGGAAGCAAATGCTGCCAAAGAAGGCAGATACTCGCTATTTGCCAGCTTCACGGCAGCCTCGGACTTTTCAATTTCCGTTTGGTACTGTTTCAAATCCGCCCGGGTCTCAAGAGCAAGCTTGGTGGTATCGTCACTCAATAACTTCGCAAATGTATTTTCCGACTCCGTGGGCACCTCAAAGCCCTTATCCTCAGGCCAGCCGATGGTTATCGCCAGCCGTAACTTGGCCAGCGTCAGGTTGTTTCTGGCGGTGAAGAGCTGCTGTTCAACCATTGACAGGTGCGTACGGGCTCTCAACTCATCCGATCGCAACCCGACACCGGCAGCCGTCCTGACCGTGGCGAGCCTCATATTTTCAAGGGCATCTGCCACCGCCTTGTCAGCGGCTTTGAGCTGGGCCTCAGACTTCCGGGCCTCCAGATAGAGGCTGAACACCTGAAACGCGGTGTCCTGACGGGCCGATTCAAGTCCCAGTTCGGACTTTTCAGCTTCCTTGGCCGCAATCCTGGCAAGCGGAGACAGAGATGGCACATACAACGGTTGCTGTAGTTGCAGAGTCGTTTTGAAGTCCTGCCATGTGGAGGGATGATTCAGGTTATTGATCTTGAAATCGTCCTGACTGAAGCGCGCCTGATCGAGTTTCATCATGAAAGTCTGGGTTGGTGCGTTGGAAGCAGCCAGCGTTTCCTCCAGGGAGATCACCGGATAATAGCGGGAATTGGCAATAATGCTCATTTGCCGGGCGGCGGTAACCTCATGACCGGCAGCCCTTACAAGATGGTTTTTTTCAAGAGCGCGGGATATTGCATCTTTTACTGTGAGGGTCTGAGCTTCTACTTTCCCGACCAGAAGCAGCAGCAGGGTCGCTAATAAATAACCAGCTTTCATATCCAGCTCCGATGTCAATATATGAAAAACAATATATATTATGTTGCACGTTGTCAAGACATAAAAAAACGCCAGGGCATCGAGCCGTGGCGTTTCATAATTCCAGTTGTTTCGGGAAGTTATTTAACTACAACAAACTCGCTGCGGCGGTTTTTTGCCCAGGCTGCTTCATCGCTTCCCTGGACCGCCGGTTTTTCCTTACCGTAGCTGATGATGGAAAGCCGGTCTGGTTTTACGCCGAGGGTGACAAGGTACTGAAGTGACGATTTTGCACGACGCTCGCCTAGTGCCAGGTTGTATTCAGCTGAACCACGCTCGTCACAGTGGCCTTCGACCTGGATTTTCGCATCGACTTGTGATTTCAACAGGATCTCGGCGTTTTTCGAAAGCACGTCACGGGCATCCTTGCGCAGATCTGATTTGTCGAAATCAAAATAGATCGTTTCAAATGCCGCTTCCGCCACGGAAGCCTTGGCAGCCTGCTGCTCAACCTGTTTCGCCGGAGCAATGGGCTCTTCCATCGGCTTGGACTGCTCCACCAGCTTGGGCTGCTCCGTTGGCTTTACTTCCGGCTTGGCAGCCTCAACCTTGGCCGGTTCAGCCTTCGGCACAATACCTTCTTCACCTTTTACCACTTCCTTGTTTGCACAACCGCCGACCAGCAGTGCGGCCAAGGCGATCCCGGTTAACATAGCTAACATGTTTTTTCTCATACGATTCTCCTTGTGCTGTCAAATGAGGCGCAACGCCTTGAAATCATCAAATTCTGGTGAATTATACATAACATCGTTAGTTTTGCAATCTATAATAACAAAAAACACATTTGTTCAAGCACTTCAGCGCGGCGACCAGACCGGTTGGGAATAGCCCCCCTTCGATTGACTGACCCTCGTCTGCCCGCTGCCGTCTGCCCGCATCACGTAGATTCCGTCACCACCGCTTCGCTTTGAGCTGAAAGCGATAAACCTTCCATCCGATGACCAGGTCGGATTTTCGTTGCTCCCTTCACTGGTCAGCTGGGTGTCTCCGCTACCGTCCGGGTTGATGGTATAGATCTGAAACCCGCCCTGAGACCTGGTATAGGCGATCCTGTCCCCTTTGGGAGACCAGCGCGGATTAACGTTGTAACCGCCGGTTGTGGTCAGCCGCCTGACATTGCCACCGCCTGCGTCCATTACAAATATCTGGGGTTTTCCAAGACGATCGGAAACAAACGCAATCTGCCTGCCGTCCGGCGACCACCCGGGGTATACTTCCAGAGCTGAACTTACCGTAAGACGCACCGGATTGCCGCCGTCCTTGCCGATCGTGTAGATTTCAGCGTCTCCATCCTTGCTGAGCGCCAGAGCTATTTTACTTCCGTCGGGAGACCAGCTGCCGGTTATATTCAGCCCCCTGCGGCTGGAAAGCGGCACTTCAGCGGTGCTGGACAGTGCGCGCCGGTAGAGGTCCGGGTTGCCGCGCTTGTATGAGGTAAAGATTATTTCCCGGCCATTCGGGGCAAAGTCCGGATTGAGATTAATGGAACCGTTTCTGGTCAATGGGAGCAGGTTATGCCCATCCCAATCCATGATCGAAATTTCCTTGTTTCCGGACTGGGCCGACACAAATGCGATCCTGGATGTGAAGCAACCTTTTTCTCCGGTGATCGTCAGGAGCATTTCATCGGCGAAAGAGTGGGCAAAACGCCGCAGTTCCTTTGCCTTTCCCAGATAACGTCTGGCCGTCATCATTTTCCGGTTGGGCACATCATACAGACGGAACTCAACCGTCAGTTCATCGCCCTTCAAGCTGTATTCACTGCGCACCAGCAGGTCGTAACCTCCATTAACCCAAGGCGTGAAATCGGTATCCGCAGCCGTTATCCCGGTGGAAAGCGGCAGCAATCCGCTGCTCTCGGCTACAACCACGCCGGACATGTTCATGTCAAATTGTAAGACTTCGGATATTTCCCTGCCTGATTCGACGGAGGATGCAAACAGCGCATGCGGTGTGTCAACGGCCAGTTTCATCTGGCGGTTGCCTGGGGCTGTAACCTCTATATAACCCGATTGAGCCCCAATAATTGACGGGAAGACCAGAAACAAAACAAGACAGAGAAGATAACGCATAAAACCTCATTTTCCACGAGTGGGTGTGATCCCCTGTGGCTTGAAAACAAATACACCTTCGAACAACTTTTTGTCGGGAGGGGGGGGGAATTTCTCGCTGGCCATATCTATGGCGCGCATCACCGCCAGTTCGAAAGCACGATCACCACTGCTGCGCTCGGATACACGTCTGGTCAGCTTGCCGCCCGAGTCAATAAACAAGCGCACTATCATTTCCGGGTTTTTACTGGAATAACTGATGGTATTACGGAAGGCGTCTTTCAGGCGGGACTGGATATAGGCGCTATAATCACTGCCCTGCTCAGTGCCACCGGCCGCCGGCATGCCGGACCGGCCGCTGCCGGCCGATTTGAGCTTGCTGCGCAGCCGCTCCATAACGGCCTCCTCGCTTCGGGCTTCGGCACTTCTTGCAATTTTAGCAATCCGCTCAGCCAGAGCGGCATCTGCATTTGCATCGGGACTCTTGGCCGTTTTGGCATCCGGCTTGGCTGACGCCGCCCCCTGTTTAGGCTTCTCGGGCAGACTCATTTCTCTAGCCGGGGCAGCGGGTGGAGGTGGAGCGATTTCAGCCTCGTTTCCCTTCTGGACCGGGCTGCCGGCACGCGGATCAGCCACCGGCAGGTTGACCACATCCACGTAATATGTCTCCTGGATAGCCATGTTCACCGGAAACAATTTGCCCCACCACACCAGCAATAAAAAAACCGCCAAGTGAATGACGGTGGAAACAATACAACTGACACCCATGCCGGTGTCTGCTCTGGACTGCCGAGAGTTCATTATTTGGCTGCCGGTTCCGTCACCATGCCGAGACGTTCAATACCGGCACCCTTGATATCGGCCATTGCCCGGACAACTTCGCCGTATGGCACACCGGCATCAGCCTTGAGAAAGACCTCTTTCTTGGCTCGCGAGGCGAACATGGTTGTGAGGTTTGATCTGAGGTCACCGATCGGCACTTCATCCTTGTTGATGTAAACCTTGCCCGACTTGTCCACACTGACCACAACCGCCTCTTCCGCCGGCGTCATGGCCTTGGTATCGGCCTTGGGAAGGTTGACCTGTACCCCCTGCTGCATCATCGGGGCGGTTACCATGAAGATAACCAGAAGCACCAGCATGACATCAACCAACGGAGTAACGTTGATTTCAGCCATCAAACCGCGATTGTCGTTCTGTCCTCCCATGGCCATGGTCTACTTCCCCGCTATGTTACGCTGAACTATATTCAGGAATTCTGTGGAAAAATTATCCATTTCCTTGATCAACACCCGAATTTTATGCTGGAAATGGTTGTAAGCCATGACAGCCGGAATAGCGGCTACCAGGCCGATGGCGGTGGCAATCAGCGCTTCGGCGATACCGGGTGCAACAACGGCCAGCGACGCTGAACCGGTCCGGCCGATCCCTTCAAAAGCGGTCATGATGCCCCATACCGTTCCGAACAGCCCGATAAAAGGGGAGGTTGAACCGGTGGTGGCCAGAAAAGTCAGGTATTTTTCAAGTCGGGTAATTTCGGAGTTGGTGGCACGGCGCAGAGCGCGAGACACGTTCTCGACCCCGCCGAGATCGGTACTGAGTGCGCTGCCTTCGCTGACACCTCCGCCTTCGACAACTTTTTTGAGTTCGCCGTACCCCTCGTTGAACAGTACCGTCAATGGAGAACTGGCAAAGCGGTCCACCTGCGATGCGATGGCATCAAAACGCTTGGACTTCCAGAAGAAATCCATGAACCGGACTGATTCGCTGTTGGCCCGGTGGACCTGAAACAGCTTGAACATGATGATAGCCCACGAGATCACCGAAAAACCGATCAGGATCAGCAGAACAATTTTTACAATCAGGCCGGTGCCGGTCAATAAGGCCACGGATGGTACCTCCATAAGCGTGATAAAGTTAAAAACCTAGTACTTCCAACGTGTCAAGTCAAGCTAAAACAAGCTTTGACTCAACCACGATCACCGTTCAGCTCTGTCGCGATACGGTCGAGAATCCTTTCAGCCAGCGCATCCTTGGACATCAAAGGACAATCCTCGCTACGGCCGTCCCTGAAGAGTAGCAGCGCACGGTTGTTCTCCGCATTGAAACCCGCGTCGGCCTGGCTGACATCGTTGGCCACGATCATGTCAAGATTCTTCTCTTTCATTTTTTTTGCAGCATACTCAGACAGGTTATCAGTCTCCGCGGCAAACCCCACCAAAAACGGCCGCTGATGCATGGCGCCCAATCCCGCCAGAATATCCGGGTTTTTAACAAGCTCAATGGTTATGGCATCGTGTTGTTTCTTGACCTTGGTCGTCTTTCGCTCGACCGGACGATAGTCAGCCACGGCCGCAGCCTTGATAACAACATCACAGCGGTTTACATGCGACATGACCGCAGCCTGCATTTCACGGGCACTGACCACGAGAACAGGCTCGACTCCGGTTGGAACGGGCAGGCAGGTCGGGCCGCTGACCAATATCACACTCGCTCCGCGGCGGGCTGCGGCACGTGCCAGGGCATACCCCATTTTTCCGGAAGAGTGATTGCTGACGTAGCGGACAGGGTCAATTTCCTCACGGGTCGGACCGGCCGTGACCATGATCGTACGCCCGGCCAGGTCTTTGTCCGACAATGCCGCCAGAGCGGCCTCGAAGATTACCTCTGGCGCCGCCAGCTTTCCCTGGCCTTCCCAGCCACAGGCCAGGGCTCCGCAGACCGGGGCGACAAACAGGTAACCCAGACGGCCAAGCCTCGCTTCGTTTTCACGGTAAATCGGATTGGTATACATGTTGACATTCATTGCAGGAGCGATGAGAACCGGAGCCTTGGTGGCCATGACGGTGGTAGTGAGCATGTCATCGGCAATGCCGCAGGCGATCTTTCCGATCACGTTGGCGGTAGCAGGCGCAACAACGAAGAGATCAGCACGATCAGCCAGTGAGATGTGGCCGATCTCCCTTTCGGAAATCAAGTTGAACAGCTCGGTATGCACCGGATTCGAAGAGAGTGTCTGGAATGACAGGGGAGTAATAAATTCCTGGGCGGAGCGCGTCATGATCACGTGTACGTCCGCGCCGGACTTGGTCAACAACCTCAACAGTTCTATCGCCTTGTAGGCCGCAATACCACCGCTGACAGCCAGTACTACGCATTTATCCTTCAGATTATTCACAAAAAACCTCAGAAATACGGGTTGCAGCGTTTCTCATGGCCAATAGTGGTATCCGGTCCATGCCCCGGGAATGCGGCCACATCGTCCGGCAGAGTAAACAATCGGGTGCGGATCGACTCCAAAAGCTGTTCATGGGATCCACCCGGCAAGTCAGTGCGACCGATCGAATCGGCAAAGAGTGTGTCCCCTGTTATGACCCTGTTTTCTTTCTCAAAGTAGAGGCAGCAACCACCCTGAGTATGACCAGGTGTATGCAGAACCTTCAACCGGCAGTCACCGAAGCTGATTTCCATGCCGTCGGTCAGAAACTCGTCCGACTCCGGCGAGTTTTCTCCATGCATGCCATACATGCGAGCCACTTCAGACACTCTTCCCAGCATCGGCGCATCATTCTGATGGATCAGGAGACGGGCGCCGAAAGCGGCCACTGCCTCGCGATTGCCTCCCACGTGATCAAAATGGCCGTGAGTGTTTATGATGGCATGCACTTTCAGGCCATGCTTTCGGACGGCCTGTTCGATAAGCTCGACATCTCCGCCAGGGTCGACCACGATGCCTTCCCGTGTATTTTCACACCCTATAACAAAACAGTTTACGGATAGTGGACCAACCACTATCTCTTCAAAAATCATATCCGGTCCCCCTACAGATTGACAACTTGAATTAACCTGTTAAAATGCCTCCCTGATGAACTCAGGAGGGTTAATCGCCATGAACAGAAAACCATTTGTAGACCAAGACAGCTGCATCAGTTGCGGACTATGCGTATCAACATGTCCTGGAGTATTCAGATTCAACAACTCCGGAAAATCAGAAGTTTACTGTCCGGACGGCGACTCCGAGCAGCAGATCCAGCAGGCGATCGACGGCTGCCCGGTTCAGTGCATCAGCTGGAAATAACACACCACACAGAAAAGGAGTATTCTCATGGAACGTTGGATCTGCACCATCTGCCAGTACGTCTACGACCCGGAAACGGGAGATCCTGACCACGGTATTGCCCCCGGCACACCTTTCGGTTCGTTGCCGGACGACTGGACCTGCCCTCTCTGCGGAGCAGGCAAAGATGTTTTTGAGCAGGAGTAATCGGGAAATATGAATAGAGGCGCTTCGCGCCTCTATTTTTTCAATTCAGACGGCTTGATGATATCAACTATATGCTCACCAGCTACCACCTTGACCCTCCATACCAACCCGCATGTACCACATTCCTTGACAGGCGATTCTTCGGCTGAGAATCCGCTGGAGTGAGTATCCAGGTCAACTGCAGTTCTGTCTCCGCAATTCGGGCATTTCATCTGCGCTACCTCCGTGTTGTTTTCCGCTGTATTGTTATGCCAACTCTGGCATGATAGTTACTATCTCGCTAAACAGTTCGCTGAGATCCGCCTTGGTCGTATCGCCCATGTGGGCAATTCGGAAGGTCTTGCCCTTGATTTTGCCATATCCGTCGTCGAATGCAAATCCGGCATCTCCCAGTTTTTTCTTTAGCATGGCAAGGTCAATTCCACGACTGTTGCTGCTACATGTCAGCGTTTGCGAACAGTAGCGGGCTTCAGGGAAAAGCTCGAAACCACGGCTGGTAACCCATCCCCGAACATAATCAGCCAGGTCGGCATGGCGCGCCCAGCGCGCCTCAAGGCCTTCCGCAAAAATCCGTTCCAGTTGACGATCCATGGCATAAATCAGCGAGATACATGGAGTTGATGGAGTGTTGTCCTTGTCGTCATTTGCGGCAAATTCCATAAAATCGAAATAATACCCACGCCCCTCCATGAGGGCTGCCCGCTGCAGAGCTTTTTCGCTGGCCGTGAAAACCGCCAGACCAGGCGGCAATGCAAAAGCTTTTTGCACCCCAAAAATGCAACTGTCGATTCCCAATTCATCAACCGGCACTCTGACCGCGCTCATTGAAGAAACCGTATCCACAATGAACATTACATCGGGGAATTTTTTCATTACCTCGGCAATTTCCGCCAGAGGCGACATTACTCCGGTGGAGGTTTCGTTATGGATCATGGTCATGCTATCGTACTTGCCGGTTGACAGCGCCAGCTCAACAGCCTCCGGAGTAACCGGCTTGCCCCAATCGAAGCGGATGGCGTCGGCCTTTTTACCGCAACGCAGTGTCACGTCATGCCATTTATCCGAAAAAGCGCCATTACAAAAATTGGCACATCGAGTTCCGACGAGGTTACGGATAGCACCCTCCATCACACCAAATGCACTGGAGGTGGCCAGAAAGACCCTGCCATCGGTGAAAAGCAGTTTTTTTAGTCCGGAAGTAACACGACCGTGAAGGACCGCATATTCCTTCATACGGTGGCCAATCATTGGTAACGACATGGCTGCCAGGATATCAGGATGAATCTCAACGGGACCGGGGATAAATAATTTTTTGTGCATGATTTGCCGTGCTCCAATGTACTTGTGAATCATATCGGATTGCATATTTACGGTTAATCAAGCTAGCAAATGACTTTGCTAAAGTCAAGATTACTGCATTTAATATATTACTATTGGCAGAGATGCTTCCAAACGCTATGGCTTAGCACACAACATGTAAATCAAACACATTTTTACAATCTCGCTCAAGCAGACAACCCGTTATCAGCCAATTTGGTAAAAACAGCAACCATCACACTCTAACATTGAAATCCATCTTGCCAAACTTTTCCAGAACGGTATATTACATTACACTCACACAACATGACACACAACAGATTTCACGCACATATTATGTGTATACGTTTGACTTAATTAATAACAAGACTAATCATATGAAAGTAAAGCATTATTTGGCGTGTGGTTTCGCCTACATTATTCATTTTATTCGTTGATTTTGTAATAACCGTAGTGTATAGACAAATGTCCACTGTATACTTTTCATATACACTTCGATCAACGCCTATTAGTATCATATAATTGGTAATCGAATATCTTAGTATGGAGGAATCATTGATGTTGCACAGACACTACCGTCTCATCCCTTTACTGTTCCTGTTGATTGCATCTGTCTTACCGGCAGCGGCAGAACAGGGCATGGCCATTGACCCGGCTACTTGCCTAGGCTGTCACAGCGACAAGATATCCATGAGGGCTTTTGCAGCTTCAGTTCATGGTAAAAATGCCTGCACCAGCTGTCATGTTGACATCACCGATCTCGCCAAGCACATGAAAAAAGAGATCAAAGTCCAGAAAGTACAGTGTGAGCGCTGCCACAAGAAGCAGAATGCAGAGCATTATGCCAGCGTGCATGCCGCCAAGGGGGTTATGTGCGCCGATTGCCATACGGACATCCACACCCATAACTATTGGAAGAACGACAAACGAATAGCAGTAGCTAAATGTGTACAGTGCCACGACAAGGAATCAGTCTATCAGAAGTCGGTTCACGGCAAAGCCGTAGCAGCCGGCAATATGGACTCCGCGGCCTGTACAGACTGCCACAACCTGCACGACATAAAACCTCTTGGCGCTAAAGGTTCGCATCTGGAGCGAGAGTTCCACACCAAGGTCTGCATGAAGTGTCACAGCGACCAGAAGATGATGGACAGAAACAAGGTCTTTAACGTAGCCGTCAAGTCTTATATGGAAAGCTATCACGGCAAGAACTACCGCCTCGGCTTCCCGGAAAAGGTTGCCGGCTGCTCGGATTGCCACACCGCCCACTCTGTATTACCGATGTCGGACCCGGCTTCCAGCGTTAACAAGGCCAACCTGGTAAAAACCTGTGCCCAGTGTCACTCCAAGGCGACTGTCCTGTTCACCAAGTTTTACTCCCATGGTGAAATGACCGATCGCCACAAATATCCGATCCTGTTCTACACCTTTGTTGCAATGACAGGCCTTTTAGTCACCACATTTGCAGCATTCTGGATTCACACCCTGCTATGGATGTTCCGCGGCTTTGTTGAAAACAGGGAAAAAGCCGCCAAGCTTGCCGCCGGCACGCATCACCATGTGATACCTGATGCCCACAAGCAGTACCGTCGTTTCAACAGACTACACATCTTCCTGCATATTCTGGTTATCACCAGCTTCCTGCTGCTGTCTCTGACAGGCCTGCCGCTTAAATTCAGCACCCAGCCCTGGGCAGTTGAAATGATGAGATTCTATGGTGGTTCTGCTAACGCCGCGCTTCTGCACCGCTTAGGCGCAGCGATCACTTTTGTCTACTTCGGTTCGGCACTGGTGATGAGCTTCAACTTCCTGTTTATCAGGAAGGATATACCCGGCAATCCGATTCAGCGCCTGTTCGGGCCGGATTCACTCTGCTTCAACCTGCGCGATATTTTTGATGTTACCGCGATGGTAAAGTGGTTCTTCTTCATGGGTCCAAAACCAACATTTGAGCGCTGGACATACTGGGAAAAGTTCGACTTCATCGCAGTATTCTGGGGTATGTTCGCTATCGGCGGCTCCGGCCTGATGCTCTGGTTCCCAGAGTTTTTCGGACTGTTTTTGCCCGGCTGGGCTTTCAACGTGGCCACGATTGTTCATTCGGACGAGGCTTTGCTGGCAACCGGCTTCATCTTCTCGGTTCACTTCTTCAACACCCACGGGCGCCCGGAGAAGTTCCCGATGGACTTTGTCATTTTCAATGGACAGATTGCAAAAGAAGAGTTGCTTGAGGAACGTGGTGATCAGTGGAAACGCTACGAGCAACTGGGCATTACAGAGCAGTTGGCCTGCAAGCGCACCAGCGGAGTTATCTATGACTTCCTGGTAAAAGGCTTTTGATTATGCGCACTCTTCACAGGGATCAGCCTTCTGCTGCTGATGGTTCTCGCCTTTTTGAGCGGTGGCGGACACTGACAAATAGCATCTCA
>JAURXC010000399.1 GCA_030654645.1 Deltaproteobacteria bacterium
TTGCCGACCTGCAGGGTCCGAAGATCCGCGCCGGTATGCTGATAAACGGGGCCATGCAGCTGACGGACGGGGCCGAGGTCGGAATAGCGGTAGGTGAATACCAGGTCAATCCCGGCATCATCCCGACGATTTACGAGGGTCTGGTGCGCGATGTGCAGCCGGGATCGAGGATTCTGCTGGATGACGGCCGTATGGAGTTGCGGGTGCTCGATACGTCCCCTGACCAAGTGCGTTGTCTGGTGGTCAAGGGTGGGGTGCTCAAGGACAAAAAGGGGATTAATCTCCCCCAGGTCAATGTTTCCGCGCCATCACTGACCGAAAAGGATCTGGAGGATCTCCGCTTCTGCGTCGGCGCCGGCGTTGACTGGGTCGCGCTTTCCTTCGTCCGCACCAAGAGCGATATCATGAATATCAAGGTGGAACTGGCCCGGCTGAACAGCGAAATTCCGGTGATCGCCAAGATCGAGAAACCGGAGGCGGTGGAAAACCTGGACGACATAATAGCCGTTGCCGATGCGCTGATGGTGGCGCGGGGGGATCTGGGGGTGGAAATGGAGCCGGAACAGCTGCCCCTGATTCAGAAGAGGATGATCAGAGCCTGTAACCAGGCCGGTAAGCCGGTCATTACCGCGACCCAGATGCTGGAGTCCATGACCGATAACTGCCGGCCGACGAGGGCCGAAGCCTCCGACGTTGCCAACGCGATCCTGGACGGGACCGACGCGGTTATGCTTTCAGGTGAGACCGCGGTTGGTTGCTACCCGTTGGAAACGGTATCGACCATGGCCAAGATCGCGCTGACCATCGAACGTTCCACGGTGCACAATTCGCATCACCTCAATCCGGAGGGGGGCGAGATCGATATAGCCATTGCCAGGGCTTCCGCCGAAGCGGCCGAGTCACTTGGCGCAAAGGCGATAGTGGCCATGACCGAAAGCGGGCATACCGCCGCGCTGATGTCCGGCTGCCGTCCGGTCGCCCCGATCATTGCCATAACGCCTGACGAGGGTGTGCGCCGGAAACTGTCACTCTATTGGGGGATCAATTCCCTGCTGATGCAGATGCAGAGCAATACCGACGAGATGGTGGCCGAGGCCGGCCGGCTGCTTTTGGCAAACGGTTTCCACCTCGGGGATATGGTGGTCATGACCATGGGGGCTCCGGTTGCCGCCCGCAACACCACCAACCAGATTCGCGTTTTCAGGCTGGGAGAATAATATGAGATCACGAGGTCCGCGAACAGTTGCCCTGCCCAGCCAGGATGCCGCTGCAGCCCTGGTAAAGAAGATGCGCGGCGAGGCTGATGGCAACAGCAACTATCGCAGCAAATCCCTGAAAATACACGGCCCGGTCTGCGCTAAGTGCGGCCGGGAATTCGATGCCGCCAGCCTGAACCTGCTCACCGTCCACCACAAGGACGGCAACCACCACAACAATCCCCCCGATGGTTCCAACTGGGAAAACCTGTGCGTGCATTGTCACGACGATGAACATTCGCGGGGAGTGCTGGGGGAGTATCTTTCGGGAGGGTAGGGCTTTATTCTTAAAACGGCAGTTAGCCACAGAGATCACAGAGAACACAGAGTACTGACAACAAAAAAACTATTTTCTTGAATCACCTTTTGGGTGAATAGCCTTAATGCTGTAATAGGTTGGATTTTCTCTGAGAACTCGCTTTAAAGCGCCTACTTTCGGCTGTGTCCTCTGTGGCAAATGCTTTTTCAAGGTTTATTTGAAGTTCTGGTAGATCAACCGCGCCACCAGCGCCAGCACCATCGTGATGAAGACCGGCCTGATGAAGGCGGTGCCGCGCTTGATCACCAGTTTTGATCCGACCCTGGCCCCCATAAACTGTCCGATCCCCATGATGATTCCTTCCGTGAAACGCACCTGCCCGACCGACAGAAAGAAGATCAAAGCCACAAAGTTGCTGGTGAAGTTCATGACTTTTGTCGTGGCGGTGGCCCGCAGCATCGAGCAGCCCAGCAGCATCATCAGCGCCATGGTCCAGAACGAGCCGGTGCCCGGGCCGAAGAAACCGTCATAAAAGCCGATCGCCAGTCCGAACAGCAGGTAAAACGGTCCGGCTTTCATGCGGGCGTGGCAGTCTTCGGCACCCAGGCTGGGCGAGAGCAGCGTGTAGATTGCGATTGCCGCCAGAAGCCAGGGGATCAGCTGCTTGAGAAGAGTCGCATCCAGCAGCTGCACCGTGCCGACCCCCAGCGCCGCGCCGATTGTCGTCCAGAGGATGCCGCTGCGGCAGTCGCTCAATTTGACGGTTCCGGCCCGGACAAAGTGGAGCATGGCGCTGCCCGAGCCGAAGGAGGCCTGGAGCTTGTTGGTCCCCAGCGCCACCTGGGGCGGCAGTCCGATCCCCATTAGCACCGGCACCGTTATCAGACCGCCGCCACCGGCGATCGAGTCGATCAGGCCGGCCACAAAGGCGGCCGCGAACAGCAACGCTAGCAGTAGTTCGGCCGGCATCCTGCTCAGACCTCTTTGCGTCTGGCAGTGGCGAAGGCGCGTGCGGGTGGAATGTCAGGCAAACTAATGTGCAGGCGGATAGAGGCGTATCTCATTTCTTATCGGGCCAGTAGCTGCCGCCGGTCAATGTGGCCGTGATGCTGCCGATCCTGACCTTGGACTTCATCTGTACCGGAATGCGGCGGTCGTCATCGGTGAGCCAGATGAACATGTCGCCGGTGCGGGCAAAGATCCCTTCGAACTTCAGCACCGGCTTGATCACGACCGTCTTGAACCTGCCCAGCGGAGTCACCAGTTCTTCGCGCCGCAATACCTGGACCTCGGTGTTCCAGAGTTTTTTACAGTCGAAAATCTCGATGAAATGGGATGTACCGACCTGAAGCGGGATGGAGCGGAAGTAGAAAAAACTGGACAGGGTATCGTAGGTCTTGTCGGTGATTTTTGCGGTGGTTTCGCTCTTCTTCAGGAAGTCTTTGGTGGTGACTTCCAGGTTCTTGCGGTCAAATGCCGCGTCTTTCTGGAAACGGGTCCAACCCTCCCTGATCCGTTCGCGATACAGGCGGGGAACACCGATGTGGTGGGGCGGGGCGCCGGAAACCAGGATCGACTCGATGCGGTCGTCCACCGGGAAAAAAAACTTGAGCCAGTCGGCCGACTTGGCCGTGGATACGATCAGAATCTCATCGCCGACCTGCTTGACCTCCTGCACCGCGTGGCCGGCCGGAATGCCGCTGTAGGATATTTCGAACTCCAGTCGCTCGGGGATCGGGAATGCGTTTACAAGGGCCGGCAAAAAAAACAGCATGAAAGCAGAGGTCAGGAAGACGGCTATACCAAAAGGATTTCTTTCTGTCATTCCTGACCCCTTATATTCCGTCCGCTGTCTTCCTCTACGCCTGCCCGCCGCTCTGGGTTTCTTCAAAGGCGGCGCGGGCTTTCTGCATCTCTTCAATCTCGCGCAGCTTGTCTCCCATCCAGGAGTGGAATACCTTGGCGTTTTCATAGCTCATGACGACGCCGGTATCAATGAAACGCACCATGCTGTTGGCAAGATCCTTCGGTTCAACCGCGATTTCGCGGCCGATGGCCCCTTCGGTGGTTATCTCGTGGGTGATCGCATCCGGTAACGGCTGGCGCTCCAGGTAGAAATTGATCACCATCTCGCCGCGCGGAGAAAAACCGCCCTGGGCGCCGTTGACGTAGGACGGGTTGTAGCCGTAGTTGAAGACATACTTGAAGGTCAATTCAGGTTTCCTGCTGCTCATGATCATGCTCCTTTGACATAAAAAATCGGCGGAATACAAGCGCCGGTAAGAATCTACCGTTTACCTATCACAACCGGGTGCCGTAGGAAAAGAACTTCTTGCATTTTATGCTGCTGATGATTTATAAAAGACAAAGTCGATCTTATTTGGCGGGGGATTTTTGCAATGAATAAAACGTGGATCAGTTTCAGTGTCTTGTTTGTCGTATTACTCTGTGCCGGTTTTGCTATCGCCGATGAATCATTACCAAAAGTCATTTTCGACCAGGGTCACAGTCAGCAGTTTCTGATCGGTGAAAAGGGTGAGCTTCAGCTGTCAAACCTGGCGGATATCATTCGTGGCAAAGGGGGCGAGGTTGTCGCTACCAGCGAGGCCTTGAGCGATAATGCGCTCCTGGATGCGGCCGCCCTGGTGATTTCGGGCCCGTTCGCGCAGTTGCAGGCCGAAGAGGTTGAGGTTGTGGCCCGTTTTGTCGAACGGGGCGGGCATCTGGCGGTGATGCTGCATATCGGTCCGCCGTTGGCCGGACTGCTGGAGCGGTTGGATATAGATCATTCCAACTCGGTCCTGCACGAACGATCAAATGCGATCGACAAGGACATCAATTTCCGTGTCGAGGGACTTACGCCTCACCAGCTCTTTTCAGGTGTCGGCAGCTTCTCGGTCTACGGCGGCTGGGCTCTCAAAACTGGAAAAGAGGGCGCTCCAATTGCCCTGACCTCCGCCGATTCCTGGGTTGATCTTGATGGCAACAGGATTCTTACAAAGGGCGACGCCCTCGGTCCGTTCGAAGTTGTCATCGCCGGTTCTTTCGGTGCGGGAAGTTTTGTGGTTTTCGGCGACGACGCCATATTCCAAAATCGCTACCTGGATCAGGACAACGGCAGGCTGGCGGCAAATCTGGCCGACATGCTGATTGGACGTTAGTATTACAATCTAAACACGGTTGACATTTGTATTCCCGGATTGATATTAAAAGGTAACTAACTTAAGAGGAGGGGTGCAATGAAGAACTTTTTCGCAAAAATCGTGATGGTCGCCGCGACGCTGATGCTGTCCACCGGTCTTGTCTCTGCCGTCGAAGTCAAGGTGACCACCCCCGATGCAGCCGGGGCCGCCAGGAGCGCCGGGGACAAGACCAAGGCCTCCGCGACGGCGGTCAAGGAAAGCGCCAAAGGTTCGGCCGTTGCCGCCAAGGGGGCCGTGGCCGACACAAAAGCCGGCGCCAAGGCAGCCGCAACCGATGCGAAGACTACTGCCGCCGGAGCCAAGGCTGCCGCCAAGGCCAAGATTGTGGATATCAACACCGCCACCGATGCCGAGCTGAAGTCGGTCCCCGGAATCGGCGAGTCCTATGCCGCCAAGATCATCGCCGGCCGCCCCTATGCCAACAAGGCCCAGCTCAAGTCGCGCAAGGTCCTGCCCGTCCCGGTCTATGAGCAGGTCAAGGATCTGATCATCGCCAAGCAGGCAAAGAAATAAGTTTGCAGCTCCGTATAACGGTTCTGTCGCGGGGTATCCGGTTTGGGTACCCCGCTTTTTGTTGGATGTCTGGCCGTCTAAACCTTGACTTTCCGGCAGGATACCTGCTACTCTGTTTCCTTTTTTACGCAGATAAGGAGTAGTAATGAAACCGCTTTTTTTGAATCCCCCCACTTTCGAGGATTTCGACGGCGGCGCCGGCGCGCGCTATCAGGCTTCCCGCGAGGTGACCTCTTTCTGGTATCCGACCTGGCTCTGCTTTCCGGCCGCTATGATCGAAGGCAGCCGCGTGGTGGATGCCCCGGTGCAGAAGTTCGATCTTGAGAAGTGCCTGGAAATCGCCAAAGATTTCGACATGGTGGTGATGTATACCTCCACCCCGACGCTGATGATCGATATCGAGACCGCCCGGCGCATCAAGGCCGTCAAGCCGGATATCGTCACCGTGCTGACCGGGCCGCACGTGACGATCCTGCCGGAGGAATCGCTGCGGGCCGGCAAGGACGCCATCGATATCGTCTGCCGCGGCGAATTCGACTACTCCACCAAGGAACTGTGCGAAGGACGTGACTGGGACAAGGTGGACGGCATCAGCTTCATGCGGGACGGGAAAGCGGTTCATACCGCCGACAGGCCGCTGATCGAGGACCTGGATGCGCTTCCGTTTGTCGCGCCGATCTACAAGCGCGACCTGCCGATTTCCGAATACGTGATCCCGCACTTCAAGAGCCCCTACGTCTCGATCTACTCCAGCCGTGGCTGCCCCTCCAAGTGCATCTACTGCCTCTGGCCGCAGACCTTTTCCGGCCAGCGCATGCGGGTCCGCTCACCGCAGAATGTCTATGAAGAGATCAAGTGGATCACCGAAAATATCCCCGAGATGCGCGAGCTCTCCTTCGACGACGATACCTTTTCCGCCAACCGCCAGCATGCCCAGGAGGTGGCGCGCCTGATCAAGCCGCTCAACATCTCCTGGACGATCAATGCCCGGGCCAATACCGATTACGA
>JAURXC010000402.1 GCA_030654645.1 Deltaproteobacteria bacterium
CCGTAACATGACCACATACCGACGCAGATATTCCCGGCATCCAGTGTTTCGGCAGATGGCACATCAATAAGTCCGCTTGATCCGGATCTGCCCGGGTTGGCCGATGCGCAAACCGGAATCAGGCAAGCTAATATGACTACGATAAGAAAATTAATCATAATTAAATATAAACAGGATTCCAATCGTTTCTTTGTCTGAAAAGGTTTGCGCCATATTTAGCTAGCCTAGAACCATCTCTTTCAGTTCTTTTCCAACCTTGAAAAACGGCAGCTTTTTAGGACTTACCTTGATTGGCTCACCGGTTTTAGGATTTCTGCCGGTATAAGTGCCATAATCCTTGATAACAAAACTGCCCAGACCTCGTATTTCGATACGATCTCCATTTATCATGGCTTCAGTCATTGAAGAAAATATCAAGTTAACAATTTCTTCGGCACGCTTTACCGGAATCTCTTTTTTAACGGCCAACTGTTCAATAAGTTCTGATTTATTCATTACAACCTCCAATGTATAGCCATATTCGGCGTTAAAAGCAAACTGAAGTTCAACTTAATGACAACATTTCCCTAGATATTTCTTGAAAATCACGGCTGCATCATTCTGCCTGCCGACGGCAAGCAACGCACCGTACAACTTTTCTGCCGCGGAACGGGCATACGCCGTTGTCAACAGCGGCGTATACTGATTTATCGCGCCATCAAGATCGCCGGAGGCCTCCAGTATCTCCGCCCGCATCAGCATAGCCTGTTCAGGCATCAGTTCTTCGGCAATCATCGTGTCCAACACCTGCATGCACTCGGCTATCCGGCCACTGTCGATCATAAGCATGGCAAGATTGAGCCATATCAAAGTGTTGGAACGATTATGCTGAAGCGCATTACGCAAATACTGTTCCGCTTCAAGATCTTTACCCAACCGATGCAGAACCTTACCGATTTCGCAACAGTAAATATCCTGATCAACAGTTCCGGCGCACTGTTCCAGGCGGGTCAAAGCGTCTTCATGACGGTCCTGACTTGCGGCAACATATGCGTATGCAAAATCTTCTCCCAATTCTACATAACGTTGATACTGTTCTGTCGGCAACTGACGAATAAGCAGATCGTAATATTCCATGGGATGCAGGGAATCATCATCCTGCGGTGAGTCGGCACAGTCAATGCCCGTTGTATGAGAACAGCTGCCGCATGCGGATGCCTTGACCTGTTCGGCGGGAGCGTCGTCCGCCACACGGCACTCGTTAAGCATTGTTTCCGCCTTTTCCCGTACAACGGCATCATAAGTCAGTGTTTTTACTAGTTCGAGGTGATCTATTGCCTTAACTGTGTCTCCTCTTGAAAAAGCAAACCGGGCTTCGCTCAGATTTAGTTCTGCAAGCTTTAAATTGGCGGCTTCAATCCGTTGTTGAAAAGTCAATTTCAGATCGTTTTCCGAATCCGTGTCAGAGCAGCGCTTGAGGCCGTCTTCATAGCAGGTTCTTGCATCGAAAAAAGCCTCGGAATCAAGATAACGATCTCCCTTGGCAAGTAAATCAACAGGAGTATTTGAAAAAAGTCTGGTAAGTATTCTCATTGTATAACCTCTCTTATTTTTTGATCAGCAAGGTGACACTTTCCAAGTGATAGGTCTGTGGAAACATATCCAGTGGCACAGATTCAACAACATTATAGCCATGGACGGCAAGCAAGCCACAATCCCTGGCGAGTGTGCTCGGATCGCATGAAACATAAATTATTCTGGAGGGGTTCAGGCGGGCGATTTCCGGAACAACGTCTCCGGCGCCGGTTCGGGGGGGATCAAGCAGTATGACATCAAAAGGGGTGGCATCAGGATCTAGTCGCCTGAGAGCGACTTTCGCATCAGCACAGACAAAATTGATGTTACTTATGTTATTGCGGGTTTTATTGGAGTTTGCCGAGCGGATAGAACCTTCCGAACCTTCAATCCCGTAAACCGAGGCCACATCATCAGCAAGCGGTATTGAAAAATTACCATTGCCGCAATAGAGGTCGAGCAGTCGATCGGCAGGCCTGAAATCACCCAGACGCCTTATTATCGATAGAAGGGCCACGTTCTGGACCTGGTTTACCTGTGCAAATCCGCCAGGGAGATATGTAAGAACGTACGAACCCTGATCCGGATTACGGGCGGGCATGCAATAGCTGATTTCGGCACTACCCCACAGCTTTTCAGGCTCCGTCTTCCGGTTTGCCTGGAGAAAAAGACCTGTGCATGGGCCAAGCTCAGAGGAACGGCCGATCAGATACGACTTTAACCCTGAAAGGTCTTTTCCGGAATAATGAACAACAGCCACAGCACCCTGCTCACCGGTATCGATGCTGATCTGATCTATCAAACCGACACCGGTATAATCCTGCAGTATCGATCTCAGACAATTCAGAATCTCGTTTATGACCGGCTTTGCCACTGGACAGCCATAGAACGCATTTTCCACTACGTGCGTGCTGTTTCTATGGAAACCGATACGCAACCCAGCCCGGTCTGTGGACACCTTGAAGCGGACCCTGCTGCGGTAGTCATATGCCAGTGGTGAAGCAACGGTGTCTCCGATCAGACTTCCATCGACCCGCCCTCCCCGCCAGAGGGTATCGGCAAAGATCTGACGTTTCTGCTGCAACTGGACCGGATACTGAACATGCTGCCAACTGCATCCGCCGCAGACCCCGTATATTTCACACACGGGAATGTCACGATCAGGCGAAGGCTGGATGATTTCGACAATCTCGGCCGTACAGTAGGATTTTTTCTGGCTGGTTATGCGAAGGCGTACTTCATCACCGGGGCAGCTGAACGGAACAAAGCAGATCTTGCCATCAATCCGGCAGACACCGTTCCCGCCAAATGCAAGTTTTTCGATCCGGGTTACGGTTGTATCCACGTCAAAAGACCCTTGATGCATGCTTCTTGACGGACTTACCGAGAATGGCCCGGTACTCGTTCCTGACAAAGCGACGCTCGAAGTCGGGAGTCGTCAGATAAGAGATGGCGGTATTTTTGAACGAGTCAACCAGTTGATTCCGTACAGAAATGATATCTTGTTCCGGCACAGCCATCTTTTCCAATACCCTCTCAAAAACGATCGATTGCCCAAGTTTATCAAGTGCATCCAGGTATTGGACTTCATCTTCAAAAAACATCCTGTCAAGCGCCACGTTGCAATGTGCCATGACCTTGACATGATAATACCCGCCAAAATAATGCCGGGTTTCGTCAGACAGAGTAATGCAGAGACCAGAACTCAGTTCGATGGTTGTAATGATATTTGAATTGCTCAGCAAGAGTGTCCCTCGATTTTTCTTATCAAATCCAGCAGGCCTTCCACCACCGCTTCCTCGATCCGGGCGCCCTTCTCGGCGGAAGCCTTGCCCGGATCCCCCCACACTCCTCCGGGCCAGTAGCGCCGCTTGTCGCGCACCAGGATTCCAGGAGGGAAAGACGGGTATTCAGCCGGAGCGGTCCCTTTGACCAGTTCAGGATGGGAATGCATGATCCTTGAAGTTTCTATTTCTCCGGCATGGCAATCACCAGGCGTTTCGATCAGATCCCTGGCGCGATCCCGGGCCAGCAGGAATTCGGTAACAACGGCAACCGAGATATCGTCATAGCAGGCGATCAACTCTTCACCGGCGTCCTGCAAAGCCATGCCATGGGCTCCGCCGGCATGGCCGCTGAGTGCGATGAATGTATCCAGGCCATGTCCCCGCAGAGACTTGACGATATCGATAAAGAGCGACTTGAGAGTGGTGGTCGTAATCGAGATTGTACCGGGATGGCAGGCGGACGAGCGACAATTGCCGTAGTGGATCGGCGGTGCAACGAACAGCGGCCTTCGTTCCGCCGCTTTAATGCACACCTGGTATGCCTCGAAGGTGTCGGTGGAGAGCGGAAGATGGGGGCCATGCTCTTCCACCGAACCGAACGGGATCAGAACGATCCTGGTACGGGTGAGGCCGGCCTCGAACTCCGGCATTGTCATGTCGGAAATTATCACAACGCCCCCAAAAGCTTGTGCATCTGGGGAATGATGCGCACATCCGGCAGGCGGCCGGAGGCCATTTCCTGTAGTTGAAGAAGATGGGCTGCCTTGATACCGATAGTGCCATCAGGCAACGTTAACGGCTGCAGAAACAGCGGGGTATCAATGTTTATCCTGGCTATGATCTCGCACACCTTGAATATTTCGTGCGGTTCCGTCACATCACCGACAACGACCTTGACTGAAACATTGCAGCCCTGGGCTTCACGCAGGAAAAGCGCGTGCAAGTCCCACAACTGCCCTGTGCAACCGGCCGTCGAGGGAAGCTTCATATCCATGCTGATATAGTCCAGATGCCGCTTCACCTGCCCAAGCGCCAGATGCATGGTGCCGTTTGTTTCAAGATGGATCGGAATGATGCTGCGGATATCAGGAAACAGCTTGGCCAGCAGGTCGGCATACAGCAGAGGTTCGCCACCGGTGAAGCTGACCGAATGGTGCGCTCCCGGAAGCAGGGCCTGCCATTCGGAGATGATATCGGTAATAGCATGCAAAGGCATCGGCTGCGGAATATTGATAAAATCGGCTGATCCGGGTCTGGACTCGACCCTGCCGATTACTGACCTGCCGAATTCGGTATCACAATAGCAGCAGTCCAGGTTGCACTCGGTCAAGCGCACAAATATCTGGCGGCGGCCGGCGAGGAGGCCTTCGCCCTGAATCGACGAAAACAGCTCGCTGATGTGGATCATATCACTCATAGTAACGTGCGGATGCGTTATCAGATTCCCAGACGGTTATTGAATCTACCTTGATATTATCGTTATTCATACGCTCCGAAATACGATCGTACAGATATTTGGCGATATGTTCCGAAGAAGGAGAAAGGTCACGGAAAGCCGGATTTTCATTGAGATACTTGTGATCCAGCTCATTAATTATAGCTCCGGCATCCCGTTTGAGAACCTTGAAGTCAATCCCGAGGCCCGACTTGTCCAGTTCGCGGGCCGTCACCGACACCTCTACTTTCCAATTGTGACCGTGCAGGTTTTCGCAATCTCCCTGATAATTGATCAGGTTATGAGCGGCAGCAAAGCTGGTTTTGATTGTCAGCATATACATATGAAAAAATCCTCCGGATACGGTATTTATTGCTTCAACAGATTCTGTTGATATTACACAAAAATATGGGCAACCACAAGGTTGCCCATAGACATGATTAAAAAAGGCGTTTATGCCTATTTCTGTGAGGACTCCAGAGCCTGCTCGATGTCGGCGATGATATCTTCCACCGCTTCGATACCTATTGAGAGCCGGATGAAATCCGCCGTAACACCCGATGCGACCTGCTCTTCCGGCGAAAGCTGCTGGTGGGTGGTCGAGGCCGGGTGAATCACCAGCGACTTTGCATCTCCGATATTGGCCAGGTGCGAAAGCAGCTTGACGTTATCGATGAACTTCTTGCCGGCCTCCAGGCCGCCCTTGATGCCGAAACCGATGATGGCCCCCTCCCCTTTCGGAAGGTATTTAAGAGCCCTGGCATGGTCCTTGTGGCTGGCAAGTCCGGGATAGTTCACCCAGGAAACGGACGGATGGGCCTCGAGCCATTTTGCCACGGCGCGGGCGTTCTCGACATGGCGGGGCATGCGAACATGCAGTGTTTCCAAGCCCTGAATGATCTGGAAGGAGTTAAAAGGAGAGATGCAAGCGCCGGTATCGCGCAGAAGCGAGACTCTCATTTTGATGATGTAGGAGATATTGCCCAATGCCTCCCAGAATTTCAAACCGTGATAGGATGGGTCGGGCTCGGTAAACTCCGGGAATTTACCGTTGTCCCAGGGGAACTTGCCGCCATCCACAACCGCTCCGCCGATGCTGGTGCCATGACCGCCGATAAACTTTGTCAGCGAGTAGACGACGATATCGGCGCCATGATCAAGCGGTTTGAACAGGAACGGAGTTGTCACGGTATTGTCCACGACAAACGGCAGCCCGGCTTCATGGGCGATTGCGGCAATCGCTTCGAAATCATCGATGTTGTTTTTGGGATTGCCAACCGACTCGGTATAGACCAGGCGGGTGGTGGGAGTTATGGCCCTGCGGACATTCTCCGGGTCGGAGGTATCGACGAAGGTTACATTGATGCCCATGCGCGGCAGGGTATAATGGAACAGGTTGTAGGTGCCACCGTAAAGGAAATTCGAGGAAATGATCGAGTCGCCGGCCTTGGCGATATTAAGGACCGCATAGGTGATCGCGGCCTGACCGGAAGCAACCGCCAGCGCGGCCACTCCACCATCCAGCGCGGCCAGCCGTTTTTCGAGGACATCGGTGGTCGGATTCATCAGGCGGGTGTAGATATTGCCGAACTCCTTGAGACCGAACAGGTTGGCGGCATGCTCAGAACTCTTGAATACATATGACGATGTCTGGTAAATCGGCACCGCACGTGAAAGCGTTTCCGAATCCGGAGTCTGGCCGGCATGCAGGGTAAGTGTATCAAGGGAAAATGTTTTATCTGACATGGTGCATACCTCCTGAAAATAACTATTCCATGATTTTATAAGTATAGTTCACGCCCAAACAAGTCAAGTTTATTTTAGATCCAGCCACCTGATGCCAGCAACTCCTCACGGGTCAACAAATCACCCTGCAATTAACGGCAGATCCTTCCTATAGACCGTACCCTGGAAAATGGCCACCAAATCACCGGTATCATCGGTTATCATAACCGAATATGTCGCCAACTTGCGGTTTCTGGCCAGTTCCCTGGCCTCGGCATACAGGGTTCCGGCAACGGCGGCCTTTACAAAAGAGACGCTGGTATTGATGCCCATTGCCAGAGTCCCGTGGGAGTTTGAAGCA
>JAURXC010000404.1 GCA_030654645.1 Deltaproteobacteria bacterium
TTATGCTTGATGGGTAATGGAGCGATTTATCACGGGAACATTTTTACTCCCGAAACCGGTACAAATGTAGTAAAGCATAAATCTTCTACGACAAATGGTAAATCGAACAAAGCGTTTTTTTCACCAGAAGCACGGTTAAAACTGGCGATCAATTATACAAAGCATATAGATACACTTAAGCTGGGCCAGCATGAGAGAACCTTGTTGACAATAGATACCTTTATTGACGGATTGATTTCTACTACGTTGGGTTATAAGGCCATACTAGGAAATAGAGATTTATGCATCCATTATTATATGGAACCCAGGGAAATCAAAACAAAAGAACTATTCAGTATTGGATTGAATTATTATAAACAATATGTGACTCAAACTGTGAGTATGCCTGGGAAAAGCTATGTAAAACAGTTGGAATTTATAATACTGGTGTTATTCAGGCTCTTCCAGAAAATAATACTGAAGTCTAATAAGCTCATCAAAAAATGAACATATTCTTAATTTGCTGAGAATTTAATGACCACCACACTTTCAATCTGCATTCCAACTTACAACCGGGTTTCCCTGCTGAGCGAGGCGCTTGACAGCATCCTTGCGCAGGCACGAGAAGGGCTTGAGGTTGTCATTTGTGACAACGCTTCGTCCGATGCCACGCAAGAACTGGTGGAGGAGTACCGGCAGAAGTTCGGGAATATTACCTATTTCCGCTGGGATGAGAACATGGGCTTCGACAGGAATATTCTCAAAGTCATCGAGCTGGCCAGCGGTGAATATTGTTGGTTTTTTGGTGATGATGATCAAT
The DNA here is from genome assembly GCA_030654645.1 of Deltaproteobacteria bacterium. Taxonomy (GTDB): domain Bacteria; phylum Desulfobacterota; class Desulfuromonadia; order Geobacterales; family Pseudopelobacteraceae; genus JACRCG01. Next base: position 800 of record JAURXC010000404.1, read on the forward strand.
TGGAGGCAGGTGCGCTGGACCACGTATTCCCGCTGTTGAACAAAGGTTTTGATCTGATCTACCTTAATGCGATGAGTTATGACAGCAGCATGCGGAATCCGTCCGGGCCAACGCTGAACAGTTTTGAGTGCGGTGATGCTGACAGTACGCTGTTAAGTCTGGCCTCGTGGATTACGTTCGTCTCCTCGATTTGTGTGAGGCGGGAAGAATTCATGAAACATTTTCAGGTTGGTCTGGCGCATGTTGGAACGGGTTTTGCTCACTGTTACCCGCTATTGAAGCTGATGCATGGCGGGAGATGCCGGATCGTGCCGGAAACTCTGGTCAAGTTTCGTGCAGGAAACACCGGCGGCTATAACATTTTCAAAATATTCATCGAAGAATTTGGAAAGATCATGGATTATGCCGGAAATATTGGATTCTCACGCGATACTATTTTCAATATACTGACACGGAATGTTTATATAGTCATCATCCCGGCATTGGTTCAAATAAAACTGGGAAAGTTGTCGCTCAAGTCGGACAATGCAATGCATTTTTTGTCCAGGTCCGGTCTTGGAGTGAAGGAAAAGTTTTTGCTGCTTGTGCTGGCGCTTTGCCCGGCCCGGATCATTATACTTATGAAAAATATCAAAAACCTGAAATAGATTACAGAATATAAGATGGCGAAAATTATGGCGTTACACAAATTGTATGTAAAAAAGCTCAAGCAGATTGTGAAGGTTTCCGGCCTTTTGCCATCCTACGTTGCTCGCCGTCGCTCTGCGGAACGTTATCTGCGTGGCGAAGGGATAGAAATCGGAGCCTTGGACCATCCGCTGGCTGTTTCTCCGCAGGCAAAGGTACGCTATGTAGATTACATTTCGAAAAGCGATAGCGCAGTCAAGCATACTCAACTGATTCCGGATGAAATTGTGGAGGTCGATTACATAGACGATGGTTTTACCCTGGCTTCAATTGCCTCAGGGACGCAGGATTTTGTGATTGCCAATCATGTCCTCGAACATTCACCTGACCCGATCGGAGCATTGTTAAACTGGAGCAGGGTGCTGAAGCCTGACGGTATCCTGTTTTTTTCCGTTCCAATCGGCGAAAAGTCTTTTGACAGGGGACGTCGTATCACTACTGTCGAACACCTGGCTGAGGACCATGAACTATGTCTTACGGGGCAACAGGAGCTGTTTCATGCGAGAAACCTGGAACATTACGATGAATATCTGAGCGTTTCACTGGTGACGATAAGAAAGAATCTGGGAAATCCAGCGCTGACGCTGCTTGAGAAAGCGGAGATGCTGCGCAGGTTCCGTGATGAGCCATTTACCGATACCCATTACCATGTATTTTCGGTGGACTCATTGAAAATGATAATGAAATATTTAACTACTGAAGTGGATTTGACGCTTTCAATCGTTGAATTTGTCAAATCAAAGGGTGGGCTTGAATATATCGTTGTGTTGAGAAAAAAGTAATGTCAACTGATTTATGCCGGAACAGCCTTACATATACCAATGGCTGTCAGAGAGGAGTTTGAAGCGTGTTGATGAGTATCATGCGGCTTTACCGCGAAAACGGCGCACTCCTTACCATGCGGTCAATTTACAACAGGGGCGTGCGGCGTCTGTTCAATTATTGCATCGAACGTAAACTTTCGGGGGCTGAAAACATTTCCGTCAAGCCTAATGCGGTGATTAGCGGACTTTCACACATATCGATCGGGAAAAATTTCATTGCCGGTGATTATTTAAAGCTGGAGGCGGTTACCAGATTCCGTGACCAGGTTTTTACCCCGCGCATTGTCATAAAAGACAATGTATCCGTAAACGATTTCGTTCATATCGGGGCTACCAGCTATATCGAGATCGGTAATAATGTTCTGATGGCCAGCAAAATATTCATTTCCGATCATAACCATGGGCTCTATCGCGGAGAACAGCAGGCCCGGCCCGGAACTCCTCCTGCCGAACGCCCACTTAGCGATGACCAGCACGTGATCATTGGCGACAATGTCTGGCTTGGCGAGTTTGTCTCTGTCCTGCCCGGTTCCGTCATCGGAGCAGGGGCCATAATCGGTTCCAATTCCGTTGTTTCCGGAGTGATCCCTCCGGAAACGATTGCGGTTGGAGCACCTGCAAGGGCCGTGAAGTTTTTCAATCACGATACTCTCCAATGGGAAAGTATTCCCAAAAAGTCCGGTCCTCTTTGATGGGAAATCTCCTTACGCGCATCAAGAAGAACAGCCTGACTCAGGGTTTGTACCGCCGGCTCAATTTCTATGCATTCAGCCGTTCATTGAACCAGATCACGCCGCTGGCGGTCAGGAAAAGCCGGCATGACTTTCGACGCCTGAACCTGGTGATTCCGAGCATAAACCGTGAGCATACTTTCGGCGGAATATCCACGGCACTGCAGCTGTATCGCGGTCTGGTGAGGGAGTTGGGAGACAACGTGTTGCGGCGGATCATTGTTACAGACTACGCTCCGGGAAAAGGCGACCTGGCCGATTTTGGCGATTATTCCCAGGTTGGATGGGATGATGACAGTGATGACGCGGGACAGATACTGCCGGCCAATTTCCGCTCCGGACATACCATGCCGGTTTGCCGTGGGGATGTTTACCTGACGACCCAGTGGATCACGGCGTATCTGGCCCAGAGGAGCGCAGCCGCCCAGGCGGACCTTTTCGGAACCGCTCCCAAGCGTATCGGCTATCTGATCCAGGATTACGAGCCGGGCTTCTATCCCTATTCCACGGATCATGTGCTCTGCGAAAGCACATACAGATCATCAGTGCCGCAGGTTGCGGTATTCAACAGCTCGTTCCTGCACGACTTCTTCAAGGGGCAGGGCTATGCCTTTGAAAGTGAGTATAGCTTCGAGCCGCGCCTGAACAGCCGCCTGAAGGAGATGCTGACGTCGCCGGACCGACCTGCAAAAAAGCGGCAAATCCTGGTTTACGGCCGCCCGTCAACACCGCGCAACGCCTTTCCCCTGCTGCTGGAGGGACTCAGGCTCTGGGCCGGGCCACAGTGGAAGGATTGGCAGATATTCTCCGCCGGCGAACAACATCCTGATGTGCCGCTTGGCCATGGCATGACTCTGCGCTCTTTGGGAAAGCTGAGCCTGGAACAGTACGCGGACCTGCTCCACCAGAGCGCGGTCGGAGTGTCATTGATGATATCCCCGCATCCAAGCTACCCACCGCTTGAAATGGCGCATTTCGGGGCGCTCACTGTCAGCAACAGCTTTGCATCCAAAAACCTGGCGACCTGGCACGACAATATCCTCTCGATTGACCGCTGCACGCCCGAAGCCGTTGCAGAAGCGATTGCCGGCCAGTGTTCGCGTTTCATCAGCGATCCCGGGTGCGGGCTCCGTGGCAGGAGCCGGGCTCCCGGATATCTGGAGGATTCTACGGTTTTTGGTTTTCTGCCGCAACTGGCCCGGGATCTTTTCGTTGAATAAATGTGTCGCTGAACAGGTTGCCGGTGTGGTTATTCTCTATAACCCCGCGGTCGGCGTTCTGGAAAACATCCGCAGCTACGTTTCCCAGGTTGGGGCTTTGTTTGCCGTTGACAATTCGGAAACGCCCGATCCCGTATTCGTGAAACAGATAACAGCCATGCCGGGGGTTTCTTATCACTCAAGCGGCGGCAACATCGGGATTGCCGCTGCCCTTAATTCAGGCGCGAAGCTCGCCCTGGCAAACGGCTACGGCTATCTACTCACGATGGATCAGGACAGCCGGGCGGTAGCGGGCATGGTGTCCGCGCTGCTTCAAGGCATGTCGCGGGCGGACCATGCCAAGGTCGGGATTGTTGCCCCGTTTCATGCTACAAAACCGGGCAAGATTCCCGCTGGTACCGAAACATTCAGAACAGTGCCATATGTGATGACTTCCGGTAATCTGCTTAACCTGAATGCATATCTGGATGTCGGAGGGTTCAGGGACGATCTGTTTATCGACTTCGTAGACGTCGAATATTGTATGAGGTTGAATGTACATGGTTATGCGGTGCTTCAGGCGCCGAACACCCATCTTGACCATAAGGTTGGCGACCTTGTCTCTGTCGGACTCTCCCGTCCGGTCTTCTGCATTACCAGCCACTCGCCGTTGCGCATGTATTACAAAACCCGCAATCGCCTTTTTGTAGCCAACCTGTATCGCAGGCAATCCCCGGTCTTCTGGTGGCGGGACAAATTCAGATTCATGCTCGAAATCTGCCGCCTGATTTTTTTTGAGCCAGAAAAAAGCTCCAAAATTGCCATGCTGTGGCGCGGGCTTCGTGATTACAAACAGGGGAAACTCGGCAAATATGATGAGTGACAGGTCCGATTGATGAACATAATCTTTCTTGCCCCATTTGGAATTCGTCCCAAAGGCACGGTCATAGCGAGAATGCTGCCGCTGGCGGTGGCACTGCAGGAGCTTGGCCACCAGGTGACCATCGTTGCTCCGCCGTACACAAATCCGGAGGACTCGGGGCGGGAAGAGCTGCTGCGTGGAGTCAGGCTGCGCAATGTGCGGCTCGGGCCCGGCGGCAGGGCGCTCTCGGCTCCCGTGGTTGCCTGGCGCATGTACCGTGCCGCGATGACGGAGAAGCCCGATCTGGTACATCTTTTCAAGCCCAAGGGGTACGGAGGCCTGGCGCTTTTGCTCATAAAACTCCTTCGGCGTAAAGTCCGGGTGTGCGTGGACACGGACGACCTGGAAGGGAAGGGGGGAATGAATGAGCGACACGCATATTCTTCCCTTGAAAAACGTTTGTATGCCTGGCAGGAAAGCTCGCTCCTCCCTATGGCCGATGGTGTGACGGCAGCCAGCCGGGCGCTGGAACAGCTGGTACTTGAGCTGGGAGTTCCTGCCGGGCGGATCATGTATTTGCCGAACTGTGTCGATCCACTGCCGCTGGGTGACAGAAGTGGAACCAGGCAAAGGCTCTGCATTGGCGATGACACTCCGCTGGTGCTGTTGTACACGAGGTTTTTTGAATTCGACCAGCATCTGCTGTACGAGCTGCTCAGGGAGATCTCAAGGCGTTCGCCCGCCTGCCGCCTGCTGGTTGTGGGGAGGGGAGCCAAAGGGGAGGAGCTGGCACTGCAGGATGCCGCTAAAAAGTCAGGCTTCTCCGACCGGCTGCTGATGGCCGGCTGGGTTGAGGCGGCCGAGATTCCTGGCTTTTTGGCCGCTGCCGACGTGGCAATCTATCCATTCCGCGACGATCTGGTAAATCGCACCAAGTGTCCTGCCAAGCTGACGGAGCTGATGCTGGCGGAGCGAGCGGTCGTAGCTGACCGGGTGGGGCAGCTGGCTGAATACATCCGGGATGGCAAAAGCGGTATCCTCTGCACTCCCGGTGATTGGCGTGAAATGGCGGACCGAGTCGTTGAGCTGATTGAAAATCCGGATTTGAGGCGAAGCCTGGGGAGTGGCGCGCGCCGACGGGTGCTGGACGATTTTGCGTGGGGCGCCGCCGCGGCAAGGCTGGAAGAATTTTATTCAAACGTACTGGTACGCTGTAACATCTAAACCAACCCCCCTCAATCCCCCCTTATCAGGGGGGAAGCATTCAAGCCTCCCCTGACAAGGGGAGGCTTGGAGGGGTTGGATTGCGAAGATTAAAGTGCTCCATGGTACTGGAAAAGGACGTTTAATCATGACTGAACGCAAGAAAAACATACTCTGCCTGGCGCTGCTGGCAGGCGCGCTTGTGCTTGTCTTCGGCAAGATACTCTTTACCGACCAGATCATCCGCGCCCCCGACATCACCAACGAATTTTACTGGATGGTCAAGCAGTTCAAGGAACTGTCACCGGGCGAACTCTTCAATATCAAGCTGAAGGCCGGCTGGGACCTGTACATAAATTCCGGCACAACCGATAACGGCGGCCTGGCGTCACTGCAATTCCTGCTGTACAGAACCCTGATGTTCTGGCTGATTCCGGAACCTGCCAATATCGCCTGGTTCATCGTCTTTCACCTGTTTATCGGTGGCGCCGGCACTTTTTTCCTCTGCCGGACCATTGGTTGCAGTGCGTCCGCCTCGTTCCTGGGTGCCCTCGTGTTTGCTGCCGCACCTGAAATTGCTACGTTGATCAATGCCGGGCATGTGCAGAAAATTGCCACAATCAGCTTCGCACCCTGGGCTTTTTACCTTTTGGAACGCGGCTTCAGGGCAAAACGCGCGCTGATATGGTTCATGGCCTGCGCCGTTGCACTGGCTTTCCAGTTTTTCAACATGCACTGGCAAATCGCCTATTACACCTGTCTGGCGCTGGGTGTATATGGCATCGTCCGCAGTGTGATGGTCGTGCTGGATGAAAACGGACGTCGGGCAACCCTGCGCATGCTCGCACTCAACATGACCCTGCTGTTCTTTTTCTTGTCCACGGTGGCTATTTCTCTGATGCCGCTCGCATCCTGGTCTACCGAATCGACCAGGGGGGGCGGAGCGGGAAGCAGCAGCGGCGGCATGCAGGTGGAGGAGGCCATGTCCTGGTCCTTGCCTCCAGAGGAACTGGTCTCGTTTGTGATACCCGGTTTCTTCGGGCTTTCACGCGAAGAGGGGGGTGGGAACACAGATGCAATCGGATCATATTACTGGGGAAGAATGTTCTTTACCCAAACCAGCGATTACATGGGGCTGTTGCCCTGGCTGCTGCTGCCTTTGGCGCTGATGTTCAAGCGGGACCGCTTTACCTGGCTGGCGCTGGCGGGAATTGTTGCCGGCCTGCTGTTTTCGTTCGGCAAATACACCCCGTTTTACTGGATGCTGTTTGAATATTTCCCCGGTATCAGCCATTTCCGGGTTCCCAAGATGATGATGATAATTCCGCTGCTGGGGCTGGCATTTCTGGCTGCTCGCGGGCTTGACTGCCTGCTGGACGACGAACTGCGGGCAACAAAAGCATTCCGCAGGTACCTGTGGTGGGTGGCCGGCCTGGCCGGAGCGGTAGCTTTACTTTACCTGTCCCATATAGCAGTCAGGGATTTCTGGCTGAGGCTCTTCGGTGAGCAGATCTACCAGCCGACGCGTTATGAACAGGGACCGGCGCTGGTGGAACGGCGCTGGAACAATCTGGTCAACGAAACCGGGCTGGCGGCGATCGTGGTACTGATCCACTGGCTGGCGCTGCGCTTCCTGCCGCGTCCCGGTCGCCGCGCGCTATATATCGTGATACCGCTGGTGCTGCTCTATCTGGTCGATATCGGACGGATCAACTCCCTCTTCATGTTGCTGCAGCCAGCGCCGCGCCGTGATCTGGCCGTTAAGACCGAAATCATGCGGCAGCTTACGCCCATGTCCAAAGAGTACCGGGTAGCGCCGCTGACCGAAGAAGATCCGATGCGTTATGTCAGTCAGAAGATTCCGGTGCTGTACACATCCAACCCGGTGCAGCTGAGACGCTGGCAGGAACTGTTGGAACAGTTTTCCATTACCAGCGCTGTTCCGGACATGCTCAACGTGCGCTACCTGGTGATGCCGGCCGAACAGTACCTGCAGGAAAAAGGACAGCTGGGAGATCGCTATGTAGTCGTTTACCGCACATTGGATGGAAAACAGCTGCTGCTGGAGAACCGGACGGTGCTGCCCAAAGCCTGGCTTGTTCCGTCGGTAGTGGTGGAACCGAACAGCGATAAACGCCGTGGGCTGTTGAATCACCCGCAGTTTGCCCCGGCTCGATTCGGAATGGTGGAAGCGCCGCCCCCCATTCCGGTCCGCATCTATGACGGTTCACCGAGTCAGACTCCGGGCAGCGTAACGGTAACACGTTACGAATCGGATAGTATCATAGTCGAGGCTCGCGTATCCGCTCCGGCGCTGCTTGTAATCGGAGATAAATATTTCAAGGGATGGCGCTCTTTTGTTGACGGCACTGCCGTTGAAAACGTGCCGGTAAATCATGTGCTGCGGGGTGTTTACCTGATGCCCGGTTCTCACCGGGTGGAATTCCGTTTTGATCCGCTGCCGTTCAAGATCGGCAAATATCTGACGTTGGGCTCGTTTGCCGTCTTTGCGGGAATGCTGCTGCGCGAGTGGCTCCTGCGGCGCAGGAGGATAAACCAGGAAAAGGCTGTTTAACCGCCGAATACGCCGAAACACGCCGAGAAACCCAAGAACTACTATCGATTCACAGCCTTTGATTTATCGGCGTGTATCTGTTTTTATCGGCGGTTAACTGAGTTTTTGAGGATTGAGAGATGAGCGGAATCGAAGTCAGTCGAAGGGGTGATCCGTGCTGACTCAGGATGACTTGAAGCTGTTTGGGCTGCGGCTTTTCCAGCCCCGGCACGGCTACCGCTATTCGCTGGATGCCCTGCTTCTGGCGCGCTTCTGCGCTTTATTGAAACCGGGGGGACGTATCGCCGACCTGGGTGCCGGATGCGGAATCATTTCGCTGGTGCTGGCCCGGGTCAACCCGGAAGCTTCAGTGGTGGCGATTGAGAAAAACCATGACATGGCGGAACTGATCGAGCGCAACATACGGCAGAACGGCCTCGCCCACCGAGTCTCGCTGCAGGCCGGGGACGTGATCGACCTGCGCGGGAGTCACCCCGATTCGACCTTTGACCTGGTAGTTTCAAATCCTCCCTACCGCAAACCCCAAAGCGGCAGGATCAGTCCGCTGGCTGGTCGCGATGCCGCCCGGCACGAGACTTCTGCCGGGCTGGCTGATTTCCTGGCCGCCGCCAAGTATCTGGTCAAACCCTCGGGCAGGATCTGTTTCATCCAGCTGCCGTCGCGGCTGGCCGAGTTCATGGCGCTGGCGGTGCAGATGAAGCTGTCGGTCCTGCGGCTGCGGATGATCCACAATAACGCCGGATCTCCGGCCACCATGTTCATGGCCGAACTTGCCAAGGGGCGGCGCAGCGCCCCGGTGATCGAGTCGCCGCTGTTAGTCAGGGATATGCAGGGTGAGTATACCGATGAGGTGTGGCGGTAGTGCGGGGTAAATGATCTGAACACAATGCTTCATTTCGAAAAAAGGCATCCTCGGTAGTGAGGATGCCTTTTTGGCTTCTATCAGTTCTTTATCAGCAGGATCATTTCCATCTGGTCGCCATCGCCGATATGTATCGGGAAGGAGAGCGCCGTGTGGCCTTCGGGAACCGGCAGCCCGCTTTCGGGCGGATGGATTGTGACCGGCGGGTTGATGTTCAGTATCACGCCCATCTGGGAAGCCTTGGCGGCCACGTTGCCGCAGACCACGTTGACGAACTCCATTACCGTGTCTTCCAGCACTTCCGACGGCTCGTCATCAACCGATTCTTCACGCAGGATCGCTTTGGCTATGGACTGCTGCAGTCCTTCTGAAACCGAGATCAGGTAACGCGCCTCCAGGTCTCCGCTGAAATCCATGGCCGCCATCATGAAGTTGGGGGCGATCACTTCGGACCGGACGCATTTTCCCGGTCGGAACTGCAGGTCAAGTACACGGGTGATCATCTTGTAGGTCAGGTCGGCCGTCATTTCCCAGATATTGCTGTTGGCAATGCCGGTTGGAAGCTCGATGCCGTCGGATACATACATGGCCTGGTCGGCCTTGAAATCCGCCAGATGCTGCTGAAGGTTTTCACTGCTGATGGCTCCGACCTGAACCAGCGCCTCTCCGATATACAGATGGGTGTTCTTCTGCCTGGTGATGACATCGTTCAGCTGGGTAAGCGTCAGGAAACCCATTTCTACCAGCATGTCACCCAGCTTCATGTCCTTGGACATCTGGGCGTTGTGAGCCCGCTCGATTTCGGCCTGGGTGATGTAGCCCATCGATACGGCCATTTCACCCAGTTTGAGGTTCTTCTGGTCCTGAAGCTCGATTGCGTTGACCAGGGCATCTCTGGATACAATGCCCTGTTCCACGAGAAATTGTCCGAAAAATTTAACCGCCATGTCTGCAACTCCTTGTCGCTGCTGGAAAGCCTGGAATTAGATCTTCTGAAGTCTGCTCAAAATAACATGTGTCTCAGGGCTGGTACTTTCGACCGTACAGATCAGAGCTCACGCAGAATTCGCAGCACGTTGTCCGTTTCAAACGGCTTTGAAATAACGTTCTTTGCGCCCAGTTTCAGCGCTTCGGTAAACTTGTCGCCGACCCCTCCCAGAGAAGTCACCATCACGACCTTGACCTCCTTGTCCATCACTGACAGAGTCCTCAGAGCCGTGAGGCCATCCATGCCGGGCATGTTCATGTCCATGCAGATGATGTCAGGGTTTTCGGAATGGTTCATCTTGATCGCTTCCGCGCCGTTCTTGGCGTGCCCGACACATACAAAGTCACCGGACTCACTGATTATTTTTTCAAGCTGGCGAACAACTGAAAGGCTGTCATCAACTACCAGTACCTTCTTCATATCCACTATTCCTCCTGTATAACCGTGCATCGTGTCCGGCCGGGCCGGTTACGGGTGTTTAGCGCCAATCTGGGGCGAATGTATCTGAAACATAATGAAATGTCAAAAGTATGTTTGGCTTTTCATGGCGGCATTAGTTGTGATACAGTCGTTAAAATTTTATTCAAGGAGATCTGTACAAATGCCTAAGATCAATTTATCAGCATGGTTTTTCAAAGGATTTGCATTGGCGGCGCTGGTTGGAAGCGGAACATTCGCGTATGCCGCGGAACCGGAAGTGAAAAAGGATGCAGTGACCGCTACTTCCGTCACTGCGCCCGTGGCTGATATCCAGGGACCGGTGGCCAAGGTCAACGGTGTTTCGATTGATGCCGTCGAGTTGCGTCGCGCCACCAAGGTTCTGCTGCGAGGTCAGGCCGCGCCTGCAGGACAACAGGCCGCAGTGGACAAACAGGCCCTGGAGCAACTGGTGTCAGCCGAACTACTCTACCAGGCGGCCGCCAAGGTTGAGGTGACGGATCTGGACAAGCAGATCGACGCAAAACTGGCCCAGGGGAAAGCCCGCTTTGCCAATGAGCAGGACTTTGCCAAGGCGATCAAGGATCTGGAGATGAACGAGAAAGACCTGCGGGAATATACCCGCCGGGATCTGCTGATCTCCAAGTTTGTCGAGACGAACATCGTACCCAAAATCAAGGTGACCGAGGAAGACGCCCGCAAATTCTACGATCAAAATCCGGATAAATTCACACGCAGTGAATCGGTCAAGGCCAGTCATATCCTGATTGGTGTTGATTCCAAGGCTTCCGCCGATGATAAGAAAAAAGCTCGCGAAAAGGCCGAGAAACTCCGCAAGGATCTGGCCGGCGGCGCTGATTTTGCCGCTCTGGCAAAAGAAAACTCGACCTGCCCCAGCAGCCAGCAGGGGGGCGATCTGGGCTTCTTCGGCAAAGGTCAGATGGTGCCGCCTTTCGAGCAGGCCGCTTTTTCAATGAAACCTGGTGAGATCAGCGATGTCGTTGAAACCCAGTTCGGATACCACATCATCAAGCTGATCGAGAAGAAGGGTGCCGAATCGGTTTCCTTCAAGGATGCGCTGCCGAGGATCGAGGAGTACCTGAAGGGCCAGAAGATAAACGCGGCCGTGATGGAATATGTTGCCGAAACCAAAAAGAACGCCAAAGTGGAGATACTGCTCAAGTAACCGCTGAGCGGTCGCTCCTGTCGAATTATAAATCAACGGCCATTCCGGATTTCGGGTGGCCGTTTTCTTGATGTCCTGTGGCGTTTGTCAATGTTGTCGCGGTTATCTGGTGGTCTGGATCTGTTTATCATGTTAATGTCGATGCCGGTTTGTAGATTCGGGCCGGATAGGGACAGCGCTGCATATGGAGACAAAAAAGTATTCATTCAAAGGTGTTTACTGCATCTATGCGCTTAGGATAGTTGCGATCTATATCCTGTTCGGCGGTGGCTGGATTCTTCTTTCCGATAATGTCCTGGGGTGGCTGGTGCATGATCCTGCCATGCTGACCCGCATCTCCACATATAAAGGGCTTCTTTTTATCACGCTCACGGCCCTGCTGCTTTATTCGCTTATCAAACACTACGTTTCACAGATAAACTTCCATACCTCCCAGCTGAAAAAGCTGTCCGGGTTCCAGCAGGCCATCCTCGACAACGCCG
>JAURXC010000408.1 GCA_030654645.1 Deltaproteobacteria bacterium
CCGGTGCCGAGATAGGGCTTGAATTCATTCGTGCCTTTGAAGCCGTATTTAGCGGTGAGTAGGCTGGTAGGTGGGGGGGCTTTCGGGTCATCGGTTGTTTGGGTGAGTTTATCAAAACCCAGGGACAAATTGTAGAGCGCCTCTTCGGCATGGGCCTGGTCAACAGCGGTCAGCAGGCAGAAGATGGCTGCGGCGAAAATATATGCGGTTTTCTTTGCATTATTCATCTTCATGGTTGCGGCGGACTCCTTGCTCCAAATTAAGTCGCCTGCAGATTCTGGTGGCCAATTGATTTCATCACTTCATTTGTCATGTCACAAGATCTACAACCAAGCCCTTGATCCCGATCACTTTGGCTGTAATAGCCATGCTGTCGCGATTTTCCTTTATGATCAGATTGTAAAGCTTGTCTGCTTCGCTGTTGATCACGGTTATTATCTCGTAGCAACGGGGATTTTGCGGAGTCCCGCCAAATTTTTCCAAACGGTATGCTTCGGCGTTTATCTTCGTTGCCAGCTTGCTCAGGAGATCCCGGAACTGCTTGAAGTTCGGCAGCGTAGGTTCAACAGTAAGTTTGTTGCCGGCTTCTTCGATCTCTTTGCGCAGGGTGTCAATATCAGCGTCATATTCTTCAGTTTGACGTTCCTGACGACTGAGGCCTGCCGAGAAAAAAGAGTTCAGAACCCCTTTGGCTGGAGAGGAACCCTTGGTCTTCTTTTCAATATCCCTGAGTGACGAGTTGTCCTGAATGCGCATGATCATACCTTTTTCCCGGTTGTTGTCCTGCTATTGACAATAGCACAGCCGTAATACTCCGGCAATTGATGCAAAAATGCAACAATCCAGTTTGCAACAGAATCGGTCTATGGTATCATTCGCAAATTGATATTACCTTTTCATAAAGGAGAACTAACCATGCTCGAACTATTGGAAAAAGCTGTCATGACAGCTATCGGAACCGTTGCAATCACTCAGAAAAAAGGCGAGGAACTTGTGGCAGAGCTGAAAGACAAGTTTAAAATGAGCGAGGACGAGGGCAAGAATTTTGTTGAGCGGATCCAGTCCATTGCCAAGGACAGCCGGGAGAAGGTCCAGCAAATGGCCGAAATTGAAGTTCAAAAGGTGGTTGACCGCCTTGGACTGGTGACGCGTGAGGAGTACGATCGTCTGGTGAAGAGGGTACAGGATCTGGAATCAAGGAACTCCGACTAGGTTCCGAATGTTTTCATTTTTCAAGATAAACAGCAACATTCGCAGTATTCGTCGCTATTGGAATATCGCCAGGGTTTTGAGCAAGTATGGTTTTGACAATGCTCTGGAGATGCTTGGCCTTGCCGATATGGCAGCCAAAGGGAGGCGTTTGTTTCGAAGCGGCGCGCTGGATCTGTCCGGATTCAGTTCCGCCGAACGAATGCGCATGGCGCTCGAAGAGCTTGGGCCTACATTTGTCAAGCTTGGCCAGATTCTTTCAACCCGCCCGGATATCATTCCAGCTGCATTTCTTACGGAATTTGAGAAACTTCAGGATCAGGTTCCCAGTATCTCCTTCGAGGAATTGCGTGCCCAGATCGAGTTGGAATTGGGGGCATCGGTCGAGGACCTGTTCGAATTTATCGACCACGAATCTCTGGCTGCCGCATCCATCGCACAAGTCCACAGGGCTCGGTTGAAAAGCGGCGAAGAGGTCGTGGTCAAAGTTCGTCGCCCTGGCGTGGTAAAGCTGGTTGAGTCGGATATAAGCGCCATGATGGCGCTTGCCCAACTGGCGGAACGCCACGTCTCCGGCAGCGAACTTTACGACCCGGTCGGTGTGATGCGCGAGTTTGCCCGTTCCATAAGGCGCGAGATGGATTTTTCCCGCGAAGGGCACACCATCGAAAAATTCCGCGACAACTTCAAAAGCGTTGCATGGATGCACTTTCCCCACGTTTACTGGAGTCACAGCTCCCGTGGCGTGCTTACGATGGAGTACATCGACGGCATCAAGGTCTCGGATCTTTCAGCGCTCGAAAACGCCGGGCTTGACCGCAAGCTGATAGCAAAGCGGGGAGCGGATGCTTTTCTGGAGATGGTTCTCAAGCACGGCTTCTTCCACGGAGACCCGCATCCCGGCAATGTATTCATTCTGCCCGAAAACAGGATCTGCCTGCTTGATTACGGGATTGTCGGGCGCATCGACGAGAGCCTGACTTCGTTTCTAAGCGATATCATCATTGCCATCGTGAATCGTGATATGGATCAGGTCGTTTCGCTGCTGCTGTTTGCCGGCGATATCTCCGACAGCCTGGATATCCGCTCGCTGAAGCGCGATCTGTCCTATTTCATCGACGGCTACTACGAGGTGCCGCTCAAGGAGATAGAAGTCGGACGGATGCTGCTCGAATTCATCGAGATCATTACCCTGTACAATATCCGCATCCATCCCGACCTGATGCTGCTGGCCAAGTCACTGGTGATAGTGGAGGGGATGGGGCGTACGCTCAACCCCGCCTTCGACATGGTGGAGCATGTGCGCCCCTTCATGGAAAAAGCGGTGCGCCGCAAGATGTCTCCCAAAAATATCTACAAGGACATCAGCACGGTACTTTCCTCCTACACCAGCCTGGCAAGCAACCTTCCCCGCGATCTGAAAGAAATCATCAACCGCCTCAACCGCAACAAATTTAAAATCGATCTCGAACATCGCGGCCTTGACAAATTCAATACCGATTTCGACCGTTCCATGAACCGTCTCTCTTCCAGTCTGATCCTGGCCGCTCTCATCATCGGATCATCCATCATCATGCAGACTGACAAAGGTATCCAGTTCCTCGGATTTCCGGTGCTTGCCTTTATCGGTTACGTGGTGGCCGGACTGTTGGGCCTCTGGCTGGTATATGCCATTATCCGCTCCGGAAGGATGTAAGGGGAATCTGACCGCATGACTAACAGGCTGCCTCCGGAGGAACGAAAAAAGAGAATTCGCGAAGCTGTCATCATTGTCCTGTCGGTTATTCTGATCATATTCCTGACCAAGGCCGAGATCAGCCTTACCCAGTTGAGTTCGGACACCAAACTGGGCAGCAACATAGCGATCTTCGCGGTGATCAATGTCGTGATCCTGCTGGTGATTCTTCTGGTATACCTGGTCAGCCGCAATGTTGTTAAACTGTTTGTCGAGAGCCGGTCAAACCCGCTTGCCAAGCGTCTCCGCACCAAACTTGTACTCTCCTTTGTCGGGCTTTCGCTGGTTCCCACCATGCTGTTGTTCTTTGCCGCCGCAGGTTTTATCAACAACACGGTACACAACTGGTTCAATACACAGGTGGAGACCTCACTCAGCGAATCGCTTGAAGTGGCCCAGACCTATTACAAGAACTCGGCTTCCAATGCACTCTACTACGGCAGGCAGATCAGCGGTTTCATCAAGGACCAGAAACTGCTGAATGAAGACAATCTGCCGGAACTGAAGAATCTGATCCGGCAGAAGCAGAAAGAATACAACCTGGGTGTGGTAGAGGTCTATTCCGCCCAGCGCGAGGAACTGGTGCGGGCCGCCAATCCGTCGGTGCCAAAGGGGGAGTTTACCAACCCGACCTCGGAAGACATCAACCGCGGCTTGACCGGGGAGGAACTGACCAGGATCAACCAGGCCGGCAAGGCCGATCTGATTCGCGGGATTGTGCCGATCCGTTCCACCTGGAATAAGGACGACGTGGTGGGCGTGGTGGTGGTTAACTACTATGTCCCTTATTCCCTGGTCAGCAAGATGAAGGAAATCACCGAGTCCTATCACGAGTTCCGCCAGCTGAAGATCCTCAAGAATCCGATTCGGACCGGATACATAATTACGCTGTTTCTGATAACTACCGTAATCGTCTTTTTTGCCTATTGGATGGGTGTGTATCTGGCCAACAGCATGACCAGACCGATCCAGGAACTTGCCGAAGCGACTCTGAAGGTAGCCGACGGCAACCTGGATGTCCGTATCGAAGCGCATTCCGATGATGAAATCGGCATGCTGGTGCGTTCTTTCAACCGCATGACCGAAGATTTGCGCACCAAGCAGCAGGCGCTGAATATTTCCAATCTTGAATTGTCGCGTATCAACCAGGAGATCGAGCGTCGTCGCCAGTACATGGAGATAGTGCTTCGCAATGTGGCTGCAGGTGTCATTTCCGTTGACCGCGAGGGGGTGGTGCGCACCATCAACAAATCCGCGGAACGCTTGTTAAACGTCAAACTTGACTCGGTTCTGGGGCAAAACTTCCGCAATGTCATCCAGGGCAAGCACCTTGAAATAGTCAATGAATCACTACGTGACCTGGTAAAGTCACAGCACGACAGCATCAGTCGTCAGATTTTCCTCGATGTGCGCGGCACAAGGCTGGCTCTGCACCTGCATCTGACCATGCTGCGGGATGAGGGGGGCGAAAACCTGGGGATGGTTGTGGTTCTGGACGATCTGACCCAGATGATGCGCGCCCAGCGTATGGCGGCCTGGCGCGAGGTTGCCCGTCGCATAGCCCATGAAATCAAGAACCCTTTGACGCCGATTCAGCTCTCGGCCCAGCGTCTCCGTAAACGTTATCTGTCCAGGTTCAGCGATGATGAGAAGGTCTTTGATGAATGTACCGAGATGATCATCAAGTCGGTTGACGATCTTAAAAATCTGGTAAACGAGTTTTCCAATTTTGCGCGTATGCCGGCCATCCAACCGGAACCGAATGATATCAACGCTCTGATCCGTGAAACCCTGACCCTTTATCAGGAAGCTCATCGCGGAGTTACCTTCAGTTTTGTCGAGGACGAGCTGATGCCAAAACTTACCATCGACCGGGATCAGATCAAAAGGGTAATTATAAACGTTCTGGAAAACGCTGTCGCGGCTATGGAGGAAAAAGGCAACATCGTACTTTCAACTGTTTACGATGCGGTTCTGAAGATGGCCGTGATCAGCATTGCCGACGATGGTCCCGGTGTCCCGGCCGAAGACAAACAGCGCCTGTTCGAGCCGTATTTCTCAACCAAAAAAAGCGGAACCGGGCTGGGACTCGCCATCGTCAGCAGCGTCATCAACGATCATGGCGGCTTTGTGAGAGTGCGTGACAACAAACCGCATGGCGCTGTTTTCGTGATCGAGCTGCCGGCTGGTTAGCAAATTTGCAGATAGTCAGGAAATTTTACGGGGAGCCATAATGGTGCACACTATTCTTGTTGTT
>JAURXC010000409.1 GCA_030654645.1 Deltaproteobacteria bacterium
TGATTTCTGGCTGGGGAATTTTGGTGACAAGCTGGATCACCGTTTCACGACGCTGGGGGAAAATACCGGGGATGTCATCGATGCCTCGACCTGGGCGGTATCATTTGCGGCGGATATGACCTACAACCCGTTCACAAACACGCTGTGGCAGGTCAACGTCAGTGGCGATAACTGCATCTACGAACTGGACCCGGCCACCAAAACCTCCACCGGCAACAAGATCTGCCCCGGCTTCGATAACTCCCAGCGCGGCCTGGCGTTTGATCCGCTGACGAACACCTACTACTCCGGCTCCTGGGTTGATTCCATCATCCACCACTTTGCACCGGACGGGACCATGCTGGATTCGGCATCGGTCGGGCTGGCCATTTCGGGCCTGGCGTTCAACCCCGGCAGTGGACATCTTTTCGTGATGACCAATGCCGCAACCACCACCGATACGACAAAATTCGACGTTTATGTGCTGGATACCAAGGCGTCCTATGCCCTGCTGGGGGGCTTCAACCTGAAAAACGGCGCGGTAAACGCCTTTGCCGATTACGCCCAGGCCGGGCTGGAGATGGATTGCAGCGGCAACCTGTGGGCTGTCGATCAGGCCCAGGACAAGGTCTATGTGGCGACCTCCGCTGAAACCGGCGCCTGCAACTGGCAGTCTACCTGGCTGTCGGCGACACCGGCCAGTGGCAGCGTGGCGTCGGGAAGTAACGTTTCCCTCAGCGCCAATGTAAACGCCTCCGACCTGCCGCCTGGCGTTCACAATGCATACCTGAGGGTGTCGAACAGCTCACCGTACGGGCCGGTGATAGTGCCGGTCACGCTGAACCTGACCGGTCTGAACCAGCTGATAGTAACCAAAACCGGCAGCGGATCCGGCACGGTGACCAGTACGCCGGGAGGGATCAGCTGCGGCAGCGACTGTACCGAGAAGTACCCGCCCAATTCCGTTGTGAGACTCTTTGCCACGCCCGCAACCGGCTCCACCTTTGGCGGCTGGGGTGGCGATCCGGACTGTGCGGACGGCACGGTGATCCTGACGGCGGCAAGAACCTGCACAGCGTCATTTACGATCAAGACCTATAACATTATCGATTCGGTGGTTGGCGGAAACGGCACGATCAGCTGCACATCGCCCGTAAATCACGGCAGCACAAGTACCTGTACCATATCACCAGCCTTCGGATATATGCTGGGCACTCTCTCCGACGAGGGGGCCGACAAGCTGTCATCGGTATCCGGCAACAGCTATTTGATTACCAATGTTGCATCCGACCACTTGGTCGTGGGAACCTTCATGCCAATTCCTCCGATCAGGATTCCGGATCAGTACGGGACTCTCCAGGGCGCCTATGATGCGGTGCTCAACACCGGTTCGATACAGTCCCAGATCCACACCTTTGTCGAAAACGTGGTTTTCAACCGTCCG
>JAURXC010000411.1 GCA_030654645.1 Deltaproteobacteria bacterium
CCGGTTCCATTCGTCCTCGGTCGGCAGGCGGATCGGCAGGCCGGTCATGGCCGCCTTCCAGTTGCAGAAAGCCTTGGCTTCCAGGCAGTTGACCTCCACCGGCCAATTCCAGGGAAGCTCAATTTCAGAAGTCATCGTCCGCAGCTTCCAGCCGCCACCGGCTTCTATCCAGAACAGCGGATGCTCAGCCTGTTTGAACTCGCGCCAGTTCCACCCCTCCTCGTCCCACCACTGCCGGTCGCGGTAGCCGCCCGCCTCGATGAACGGCAAAAACTCGCGGTTGGAAACCAGGTATTTTGCGGCCCTGAATCCCGGCACCTCAGCCTCGTGCAAACCGTATTCGTTATCCCAGCCATAGAGAGGGTGTCCGGCTGATTTACCCAGGGTAACCATTCCGCCCGCTACACCCAGCAACTGATTTTTCGGAGGGTCGCCAGACTCGCCGCAGACGTCCCAGAACGGAAGCTGGACCACCTGCTCTATCGGCAGTTGGCGGATCAGCACCGACGATGTTTCCAGATGGATGCGCTCATGTTCGATCCCCATCATGATCGCCCACCAGGGCGATTCCCAGGTGATCGGCAGGGTCAGCGGCAAAGTGCGGATCAGCCCGTCCATCAGCACACGGACCTGGTCGCGGTACTCCTTGACCTGTTGGCGGGTGGGCCAGTCGTAGTGGCGCTGATCCAGGTCATCCCAGGACATTTCGTCCACCCCGACCGCAAACATCGATTCATACCCGGGAGTGATACGATGGTCGATTACCCGGGCGATGGTCAGCTTGTTGATGAAAAAAGTCGCGGTGTGTCCGAAGTAGAAGATCAACGGATGCCGAAGGCGGTCCGCCCGCAGGTAGAAGGTATCGTCGTACTTCAATGTTTCATAGAGTTTTTCATCAATATCAAAGGTTTTGTGGAAATACTCCAGAATTTCGGCTCTTTTCTGTTCCGGCTCACCACTGTCAAGGATAATTGTGCGGGTATTTTTCAATTCCATCCGTGTGCCCCCCTCTTAAAACAGACCACTGGAATAATAAGGATACGATTTCGGAATTATATCGGATTATTGCCGGCTAAACAATCATACCGCCATTTTTTTAGCTGGACGCAAGCATGATAATTTAATAATCTCCGGCATGCACTCTGGTGATTCTATTCCAAGGAGTCCGACATGACCAACATTGTACCTGCTGCACAGCATCAATGGAAATTCTTTCGGGCGGGTGGTTTTGACCAGGTGCTGCTGGAAAGCGGCGATGATCTGCTTGCTCTGTCCGAGCTTGACAAGAAGCTCTGGGCCGCTTTGAGCTGTCCGGTCAAGGGGGTTGAGTTTGATCAGCGCACATTGCAGCTGCTTGACACCGACGCAGATGACCATATCCGTGTGCCGGAAATACTGGCCGCTGCCGAATGGACCGGAACCTGCCTGAAAGATCGCCAGGTCATGATCAATGGGCAGCAGGGTGTGCCGCTGTCAGCCATAGACAGTGAAACGGAAGATGGCAGGCGTGTTCTGGATGCCGCCCGGACGATCCTTGCCAATCTGGGCAAGGTAGATGCAGACCTGATCACGGTAGAAGATACCATCGATTTCGGGGCCATCCTGGCCCGGACCCGCTTCAACGGGGACGGAGTGATCACGGCCCTGACGGCCGATGACGAATCACTGAAGGGGTGGATTGCGGATATAATCCAATGCATCGGGAGTGAAACTGACCGCAGCGGTGAGCCGGGCATCAACCGGGAAATGATCGAGCGTTTCTCAGCTGAGACAGCGGCCTGGCTGGCCTGGAACGATGAACCGCTGGCCGGCCTGGCAAACAGGCTGCCGGATGAAGGGCGCGAAGACGCCATCCGGCTCTGGCATCTGGTCAGGCCCAAGATTGATGATTATTTTCTGCGCTGCAGCATGGCTTCGTTCGACAGTCGCGCTGCTGTCATAATGAACAGCTCCGATGAAAGCCTGGCGGCACTGGCCCCGCGCGACCTGTCCGAGGCGGGATCCGACATGGCCCTGCTGCCGCTGTCAGCGGTCACCACCCAGGACTTGCTCGATCTGGAACAGGGAATAAATCCGGCCTGGCGCGCGATGATTGCTCAGCTGCGCTCTTCCGTCATAGAGCCTCTGGCCGGGAATCTGGCGGCCCTGACATCCTCTCAGTGGGAAGAATTGAAGCTGGCGGTTCAGGCTTATGAAACCTGGTGGAGCAACAGGATTGAAACAACCGTGGCGGGTCTGGGGATCACGCGACTGCGGCAGTGGTCCGCCGAGCAGACCGGAGCGGAACTGCTGTCGCTGGTTGACCGGGATCTGGCTCTGCAACCGGAATTCGATGCGATCGAGCAGGTTGAGAGGCTGACCCGCTATTGCCGCGACCTGCTGCCGCTTGCCAACAATTTTGTTGCGTTCCGCGATTTTTATACCGGTCGCGGCAAAGCGATTTTTCAGGCGGGGTCGCTCTATCTGGACGGCCGCTGCTTCGAACTCTGCATTTCGGTAAAAGATGTTGCCAAGCACGCCTTGCTGGCCAATCTGAGCCGGGTCTACCTAGTCTACTGCGATTGCGTGAGAAATGGCGGCGCCGACAGGATCACTATCGCAGCCGCCATAACCAACGGCGATTGCGACCATCTGCTGGCGGGACGTAATGGAGTTTTCTATGATCGTAGCGGGCTGGATTGGGATGCAACGATTGTCCGGATCATCGAGCATCCGATCAGTATCCGCCAGGCATTCTGGGCACCCTACAAGCGAATAGCAAAGACGATCGGAGACCAGTTACAGAAGATGGCGGCAGCGCGTTCCAGGGCTGCCGAGGAAAAGGCCGCCACCAGTGCAATGCAAACCGGACAGAAAAAAGACGATCCCAAACCGGCTCAACAGGCATTTGATGTCGGCAAGTTCGCCGGTATTTTTGCAGCCATTGGTCTGGCACTGGGCGCAATTGCGACGGCCATCGTCTCCATATTAACCGGTTTTTTCAAACTTCCCTGGTGGCAGATGCCGCTGGTAATCATCGGCATCATCGCGCTCATCTCCGGTTTCTCGGTGATCATGGCCTGGTTCAAACTGCGCCAGCGCAACCTGGGGCGCCTGCTTGACGCAAATGGCTGGGCGGTAAATACCCGCGCAAAGATCAATATTCCGTTCGGAGCATCCCTGACCGGCATGGCTCGCCTGCCGCAAGGGGCCGTACGCAAGCAATCCGATCCCTATGAGGAAAAGAGCAGCCACTGGAAAACCTGGCTGATTGTTGTTGTGGTGATTGTTGCGATTGTACTGGCCTGGAAGATGGGTTTTATTCCGCCCAAATAGGTAATCAGTCACGACAGGCAACATTGTTGCGCTGCACGACCTTGATATCACCGGATGTCATGTCATAGACCCAGCCATGAACTGCCAGGCTCCCTTTGTTCATCGCATTGCGAACAAAGGGATATTCCTGAAGATGTTCCAGCTGCAACCGTACGTTTTCCTCTACGATCAGATTCATGCGCTGTTCCGGGGAAATTGAAAAATAGAGTTCAAGGAGCTTGTCATCAACCCGCTCCTTGGCTTTATAGGCATTATTCAGCCAGATCGGAATGTAGCGGTCTTCATCATTGTCTTCATCAAGGGCCGCGATTCCGCCGCAACCGTAATGACCGCAGACAATAATATCCGGAATCTGCAGGTGATTTATAGAAAACTCAAGCACCGCGGAAAGATTCCAGTCGTTTGTGGCAACAATATTGCCTACGTTGCGGTGAACGAATATCTCGCCCGGCCTGGTCTGGGTAATCGTGTTGACCGGCACACGTGAGTCGGAACAACCGATCCAAAGCACCGTAGGACGCTGATGTTTTGCCAGCTCGGCAAAATAGTCCCGTTCCTTGTCAAAAATCTCGGTTACAAATCTGCGGTTTCCATCTAGGAGTGTGCTGATCATATCCCCCGCCCCGTAACTGTTCTATATATGAGACACAAGCCACTTTACAGTAAAACAAATCGCGCTTCAATCAATTATTCCAGCACCACATCAAAGACCCTGCCCCATAATTTTTCTGGACGAAATACTCACTCTCCCGTATTCTGGTTAATTGCAGCATCACCAAAATATTGAGAGGCATAACAATGGCACAGGCAGAAAAAGGAAACACGGTAACAATCAATTTTACCGGAACGCTGGAAGACGGAACGGTATTCGATTCAACCCTGGAAGCAATGGAATGCGACGACGAAGAGTGCTGTGAAGATGATTGCAACGATGACGAGTGCGGTTGCGGAAGCCACGATATCGGCCCGATGACTTTTGTTCTGGGAGAATCAATCCTGTTCCCTAAGATTGACGAGGCTATTGTCGGAATGTCGCCCGGCGAGAAAAAGACAGTCAAGATAGCTGCGGCCGATGCATTCGGCGAATATGACAAGGAGCAGATTTTTACTGTTCCACGCAGCGACCTTCCCGATGACCTGGTACCGGCTGTCGGTGACGAACTGGTGCTGGCCAATGAGGATGACGAGGAAATCGGAGTGGTTGTGCTGGAAATGACCGAAGACGAAGTGACCTTTGACGGCAATCACCCGCTGGCCGGCGAAGATGTGACATTCGAGATCGAACTGGTAAGCATCGGGTAAGCTCCCGGAGCAATCAGGCACCGATGATACTACAAAGGGCGGCCCACGGGCGGCCCTTTGTTTTTGATCAACTTTGGGAGTATACACGAATATTTTTTTTTACAACAGTCTGGTAATAGCAGCTGCAAACAATTATAGTGTAACCAAGGTGGCGCCACCTGGTAACAGGACTGACGGGTGAAGGAGGTAGAGACAATCGGGTTTGTTTCTCACCAACAGTTTTTGAAACAGCAGGTAGCCGGCTTGTAACAAAGCCGAAATGGCCCTTGAAAAGGGAATCAAATAGACATGAATCAACGAGGCCCGCGAAGTATGCGGGCCTTTCATGTTAATTAGTACAGAATGCCGAAAAACTGCCTGCTTGACAGATCTTGATTAAAACTGTTAAGGTCGAACCATCACAATTGTTGGAGCCGGATAGCACATTATCGCAAGCCCCGAAAATTCGGGGCTTTTTTTCATGGTACAACACAGAAAGAAGGAGTTACATGGAGTTTCAAGCATTCAATTTTCACCCGGCAATCGCTGCCGGTATCAAGCAGGCCGGCTATGTCACGCCGACCCCGATTCAGAGGGACGCCATACCCGCAGTTCTTCAGGGTCGCGATGTCATGGGACTGGCCCAGACCGGCACGGGCAAGACCGCCGCTTTTGCCCTGCCAATCCTGCAGCGCCTGAGCAATGGCCCCAAAGGTCGGGTCAGGGCACTGGTGGTAGCGCCTACACGGGAACTTGCCGAGCAGATTCACGAATCCTTCGGGGCACTCGGACGCCAGACAGGCCTCAAGAGCGTAACCGTTTACGGCGGCGTCAATGTCAATCCACAGATCCAGAAGCTCAAGAACGGAGTAGATGTTGTCGTGGCATGTCCAGGGCGTCTTCTTGACCACATCTCCCAAGGCACCATCGACCTGTCGCATCTCGAAGTACTGGTGTTGGACGAAGCGGACCAGATGTTCGACATGGGATTTCTTCCGGACATCCGCCGGATACTGAAGCATGTCCCGCCCAAACGGCAGACCCTGCTTTTCTCGGCAACGATGCCACCCGACATAAACAAGCTGGCCAGCGAAGTACTTACCGATCCGGTCACGGTAAAGGTCGGCAACACCGCGCCGCCGGTCACGGTATCGCATGCGATCTATCCGGTGGAACAGCACCTGAAAACGGCGCTGCTCCTGGAACTGCTGCAGCACACGGACACGGAATCGGTTCTGATCTTCACGCGCACCAAGCATCGTGCCAAACGCCTGGGGGAACAGTTGGAGAAAACCGGCTACAAGGCGGCCTCGCTTCAGGGCAACCTGTCACAGAACCGCCGCCAGGCCGCACTGGACGGTTTCCGCGACGGAACGCACCAGATTTTGGTGGCAACCGATATTGCCGCCCGCGGTATCGACGTGTCACAGATTTCGCACGTGATAAATTACGATATCCCCGACACTCCCGAGGCATATGTTCACCGCATCGGACGCACCGGACGCGCCGCAAAAAGCGGTGACGCATTTACCATGGTATCCCGCGAGGATGAGGTCATGGTCCGCACTATCGAGAAGAAGCTGGGTGCGCCACTGGAGCGACGGACAGTGAAAGAGTTCGATTACACTGTGCCGTCCCCGAAAAAAGACATCGAGTTCGCACGCCCTCCCCGTGAGCCGCGGCCACCCCGCAAAGTAGCCGATTCAAAGAAAGGAACCGGCGCATCAATCAATCCCTTCAAGTCCGAGCATCCGGGCAGTAAACCGTCGGGAAGGCCTCAACAGGCAAGAACGGGCGCAACATCCGGTAACACCCCCAAGACGGTGTTCAACAGCTCCCGCCGGGGAAAATAGTTGGGAAACAGAACGAAACAAGGCGGCCGATTGGCCGCCTTGTGGCTTTAAACCAAACTTGAAAACCATGTTCAAGCCAGATTGAAGTTATTCTGATACGCCATCAGCGTATTGATCATCAAGGCGGCAACCGTCATCCGTCCGACCCCTCCCGGTACCGGTGTTATCCAGGAGCACTTCCTGCTGACCGCTTCAAAATCCACATCACCCACGATCTTGCCGTTTTCCAGCCGGTTGATACCGACATCGATCATCACGACGCCATCCTTGACCATATCTTCGGTCACAAAGCCGGGGATGCCCACCGCCACGACAATGATATCCGCCCGCCTGGTTTCATCCAGCAGCAATTGCCGCGGAGTTTCAATATGGGTCAGCGTAACGGTGGCATTGCCGATCTCGAAATCGTTGGAGAGCATGATCGAAATCGGTTTGCCGACAATGTTTGATCTGCCGATGACGACACAATGCTTGGCCTTGACCGGAATTTCATAAAACTGCAGCAGCTTGCAGATTCCATAGGCGGTGGCCGGCCTGAAGGCCTTCTGCCCCAGCGTCATGCGCCCGAAATTCGTGGGATGGAATCCATCGATATCCTTGTCCGGAGAAATAGCGTTGATCACATGCTGCGGGTTGATGTGCTTCGGAAGCGGCAGCTGGACTATTACCCCGTCCGTTGCCGGATCAGCATTTATCATGGCTATTCTGGAGAGAAGTTCCTGCTCGGTGACTGCCTCAGGAAAACGAAGCAGTTCGCTCTCGAATCCGGCACTGCTGCATGATTTGATTTTTGATTTCACATATGATTCGCTAGGCGCGTGCTCTCCAACAAGAATAACGGTCATGTGCGGTTTTCTCAAACCGGAGTTGACATAACCTGCCACCTTGCTTGAAATATCAGCTACAAGGCTTTCCGCACATACTTTTCCATCCAATAGCTTCATGTCTAGTATTCCCTGTGCTACTCGCTACGTTTGGTAATTTCTATCAGATGATACCCGAATTGTGTCTGAATCGGGCCAATGACCTTGCCTATTTCTCCGGTGAATACGGCCTGATCGAATTCTTTCACCATCTGCCCGGGACCGAATTCGCCCAGGCTTCCTCCATCCCTGCCGGAAGGACAGAGAGAGTTATTTTTTGCACAGACGGCAAAATCCTCGCCGGCTTCGATCTTTGACTTGAGTGCCTCACAGGCCTCTTTGTTATTAACCAATATGTGGCGGGCACTGGCTCTGACCATGTTAAAATCTCCTTATTTTTTATTCAGATCCTGCATGCTGTCTTCAGGCTCGTTTTGACACTATTATCAACAATAGTCAATACGTTCCGTATCCGGAGCGTCACCGGCGATAATTTGCGTCACAATAGTCACCGGTTGGCATCAATGTCCCATGCGGATCACGGACGTACATCCAGGCGGAATACTCCTGATTATCAACGATCACCGCCACTTCCCGGCGTGTATAATAATGGGGATGCCCCTCCATCTTATCCAGTTTTTCCAGTGTCTCGCCATCCACTGCATACAGCTCTCCCACGATCGGATAGCGGGCCTCACTGCTTATAACGTATGGATAGCCACCCGCTATATACATCGAGTAGCTGTCTTTCGTAGCACCGACGCCATAGTAACGGGCATCTTTCAGCATTTGATGATTTCCGTGGGAATGACGAAGCGTGCCGTATACAAAGATCAGATGTTGATTTTCCATGTAATCTATTGACCTCGCTTGACGGTAGGTGGAGTTGTTACAGTTCACAAGCCACTATTGTTACACGTATTTACCAGCAATACCAGTAGTATATGACAACCATGCCCGCCAATACATTGTCACGGGGCAACTCACGGATGATGACAAACCAATTCGATGATTGTTCCCATCAGCATGGTACGCATGTCGCTTGCAAAATAAATTGCACGGGGGAACTAACTACGTTGAAATAGTGTTGTTTTTGGTATAGCATTTCGCCGGTTCTGCAACTTGGAGTTTTTGAAACATATCAACACCAAGGCAATAATTGGCGGAGTCATGGAAACTTATTCCATGATATTGAAAGGATAAAAAACATGGATCATGAACTTACCCTGCAACTGAAACAGGTACTTTCGTCACTGCAGCTGCTACTTCCCAAACCGGCGGATACAATTGACTGGGAGGCGTGCCACGCTGCCAACTGGCGCAAATATTCGTTTGCCGGATATCTGGAAGCGGTTGAAGCCATTGAAAATGTCAGCCTCGACGACCTGCTTGGCATCGAAGACCAGAAACGGACTGTCGAAGAAAACACCCGCCAGTTTCTGGCTGGTTATCCCGCCAACAATATCCTGTTGTGGGGTACGAGAGGCACCGGTAAATCATCCCTGATCAGGGCAATTTTGAACCGCTACGCATCGGAAGGGCTCAGGATAGTACAGGTTGAAAAAAGTGACCTCGTTCATCTGCCCGATATCATGGACGCCATCAAACGCCTTCCGTACCGTTTCATAATTTTTTCCGATGATGTTTCATTCGAACCGGGCGAATCCAGCTACAAAATGCTCAAAAGCGCGCTGGATGGAGCGGTGTACGCCCTACCCGACAATGTGCTGATCTATGTCACATCCAACCGGCGCCACCTGCTACCCGAGTACGAGAGCGACAATCGCGGCGCGATGTTGGTAAACAACGAGCTTCATCACGGCGAGGGAGTCGAGGAGAAAATATCCCTTTCGGGGCGTTTCGGCCTATGGGTAGGTTTCCATCCGTTCAGCCTGGAGCAGTATCTGAAAGTCACCAGACAGTGGGCTGAAAAACTCTCCGCAAAACAGCAGGCAGAACTCCCCTGGACCGATGATGCAAGGGAGCAGGCGATCCAGTGGTCATACATTAAGGGTGACGCCAGCGGCAGGATCGCATACCAGTTTGCCTGTCGATGGGTCGGCAAACAGATGCTAAGAATGAATAAAGCAGTGAACGAGTAATTCTCACAACCAACTTCGCGACGTATACAGTCAACAATGTATACGGACTTGGCGCGGACCGAAGAGCTGTTTATACTTAATGAAGTCAAGAATGCCACCTGCCATCCGGGGGACTGCTTCATGTGTAAAAAGCTCTTTATCGCCGCGACCGGTCAACACTGCGGAAAAACCACTATCAATCTTTCACTGATGCATCTGGCGCTTCAGCGTTACGACAGGGTCTGCTACATGAAGCCGCTGGGGCCCAAGTGCCAGGAATTTAACGGTGTGATCGCCGACAAGGACGCTGTGCTTATGGCACGGGTCTTCGGCCAGGAGGATCGCATCGCACTGATGTCGCCGCTGGTGCTGGGCAAGGGAGCCACCCGCCGGTTTCTGGATGGCGAGCTGTACCGTGAATGGGCCGCGGAAAAGATCCTTTCCGCGTGCCGCGAGCTGGAAGCACAGTGCGACCTTCTACTGATCGAGGGTGCCGGACATGGTGGCGTAGGATCGGTCGTCGGTCTTAACAATGCTGAAATGGCAAAGATGCTGGATGCTCCGGTGGTTATGGTCGCGGGAGGCGGAATCGGCAATGTGGTGGATTCGGTCCGCCTGAATCTGGCACTCTACGACCAGGAAGGTGTGTCCGTCCGCATGCTGCTGGTCAACAAGCTGATTGCCGAAAAGAGGCAATCATCCCTGGCCTATCTGGAAAAGTATTTTGGCCCCAAGGGAATCAAGGTATGCGGCGCCTTCGACTACTCGCCTGTGCTGGCCAACCCCACCCTGCAAAACCTCTCCAAGTTGCTGGATCATCCGCTTCAAGGCGATCTGAGCAAACGGCAGCGCATCATTCATAACATACATCTTGGCGCGGCCTCGTCCCAGAAGGTTATCGATCACCTGCAAGACTCGACCCTGCTGATCACCACCAGTTCGCGTGATGAGCTGCTGGTCACGCTCTCCTCGCTCTACAACATTCCGGCTTACCATCGCCAGATTGCCGGAATCGTCATTCCCGGGCACACCCCGGTATCCGCGATTACCCAACGAATCATCGACGACAGCGGCATTCCCTATATCCGCATTGAGCAGACCACCGCCGAAGTTTTTACCACGCTAACGGCCCATGTTTCCAAAATAAGCGCGGAAGACACCGAAAAGATCTCACTGGTGACCAGTCAGGCCGAACAGGTGATCGACTTCAACGCCATTGAACATATTCTGTAACAGCGCCGCCTGGGCTCAATAGTGCGGCGGCGGCTCTTCCTGGTCAGGGTCCCGTGACGCGGAAGGATTCATCATCAGGGACTGTTCCTTCAACAGAGCAATCTCTCGTTTTAAAAGCTCTATGGCCAGATCCTGCCTGCAGACAATCTCGTTCAACTCCTGAATGGTCTTTTCCTGATGCATATATTTAAGTTCCAGTTCGTCTATGCGATCTTCCATATAATCCTCCCGTTTCGCTTTATTCACACCATGCCGGATAAATGTTTTTCACTATAAAGATCTAACACATACCTGCTATAAATTGACTTTTAATATTTAGTTTTCGTGATACTATACAACTGATTGAAATCCAAGCCATTTATACCGCAATCCATATATTTGAATAGTGTCACACCAAATCATCCGGAGGTATCAAAATGCGAATTTCGAAGAGTATGGCAATTTTTTTCATGTTGATCACGTTCCCGCTCACATGCATGGCCGAAGACATTCGCGTCGGCGCCGGCGCAGCTCCAACCGAAAATATCCTCAAACCGATCAAGGCGCACTTTGAAAAAGCCACCGGACTGACCCTGGTAACATTTGCCTCCGGCCCTAAAAACGCTTTTATCGATCTGGAAAAAGGGGCTCTGGATGCCGCTGCAGCAGGCCTTACTTTTGACGACTGGATGGCGCTACTGAAAAAGGAAAGCGTTAATGTTGCAGACCCTAAAGCTTACCAGAGCGTCGTAATAGGTAAGGACAAGGTCATAGTGCTGACACATAAGTCCAACCCGGTCAAGAATCTTTCCAAGGAACAGCTCAAAAGCATCTTCACCGGCAAAACCACCAACTGGAAGGATGTTGGCGGCAATGACGCCCCGGTCCTGATTGTCTGGGGCAAACTCACCCAGGGGACCAACAGCATGTTCGTCAAGAACATGATGGACGGCGCCGAACCGACAAAAGAAGTTCTGGAAGCGACCACGGCGGAAGATGTCAAAAACGCCGTGGAAACCAATCCGGAGGCAATCGGCATCGGCCCGTTGTCACTGGCGGGGCCGACCCTCAACATCCCATCTACGCCAGACCTCTCCCGAGCAATGACTTTAATCACAAAGGGAGCCCCGAAAACCGGAGTCCAGAAGCTGATCAGCTATATTGCAGGTGATGGGAATCAATACGTGAAGAAGTAGCCAGCCACTTCCGCAACTTTTCCAGACTTTTTGAAAATATTTCGAGTACACATCTAACGGGACTCTGCATGAAAATAAAAACAAAACTCATTCTTAATATGGTCATTGGTGCGGTGGCGGTATGGTCGATTGTTATCACAAGCGTCTTTGGCTTAACCTTTATCAAGAACAAACTTTCCTATCTG
>JAURXC010000013.1 GCA_030654645.1 Deltaproteobacteria bacterium
GACAAAATGGAGACGGCATTATGTCAATACTGCTCAATAAAAACTCGAAAATACTGGTGCAGGGCATCACCGGCCGGAGCGGCCTGTTCCATACCCAGCAGTGCCGGGAGTACGGAGCCAATATCGTGGCCGGCGTAACACCGGGCAAAGGCGGTATCCACATCGAAGGCATCCCGGTCTTCAACACCGTGGCCGAGGCGGTCAAGTACACCCATGCCAACGTTTCGATGATCTTCGTACCGCCTCCCGGCGCGGCTGACGCGATCCTGGAGGCGGCCGACGCCGGCATTGAACTGGCGGTCTGCATCACCGAGGGCATCCCGGTGCGCGACATGGTGCCGGTCAAGGCGGTGCTGCAGGGGAGCACGACCAGGCTGGTCGGCCCCAACTGTCCCGGCGTGATCACGCCCGGCGAATGCAAGGTCGGCATCATGCCCGGCCATATCCATAAAAAAGGCAAGATCGGCGTCGTCTCGCGCAGCGGCACACTGACCTACGAGGCGGTCAAGCAGTTGACCGATGTCGGGCTGGGGCAGTCAACCTGTGTCGGCATCGGCGGTGACCCGATCATCGGCATGAACTTCATCGATGTGCTGACGCTCTTTAACCAGGACCCCGAGACCGAAGGTGTCTTCATGATCGGCGAGATCGGCGGCGGCGCGGAAGAGGCGGCGGCCGAGTGGATCAAGAAGAACATGAAAAAACCGGTGGCGGCCTTCATTGCCGGCGTTACCGCTCCCCCGGGCAAGCGCATGGGGCATGCCGGCGCAATCATTACCGGCGGCAAGGGCAAAGCCGAGGACAAGATCCGCACCCTGCAGGAGTGCGGTGTGGTCGTCTCCACCAGTCCGACCAGGATGGGCGAGGCGATGCTGGAGGCGATGGCTACCGCCGGCAAGAATGAGGAAACAGCGGTCGCCAAACCGGCCGCCAGGAAGTCCAGGAAGTAGTCTGATTGTTGAACGCTTGCAAAATCAAAGCCCCGCTCCCGGTTCCGGAGGCGGGGCTTTTTTATAATTAAGCCGATTTCTTAAGCCACAGCCAATTCATAGCTTGCAACAGAAATGAAGTCCTGGAATTTGATGGTGTGTTGCGAAATACATATTTAATTTTGTAAGTTAAAATTGTATAGATAGCCAATAACGTATGATCGTTGTATAGTCTTTGTCGAAAAATTCAACGCAGGTGGCACCAATATGAAAGCATCAGCCAACATCCTCGATCTTTCCTCCCTTCCCGATTCCGCCCGGCGGGAGGTCGCCGACTTCTATCAGTTTGTTATACAGCGCTATGGAAGAGTACAGAAAAAGCGGGCAGTTACGAAGAAAAAGCTGCCGGCAGAATTCTACAAGCCCATAGCCGTGCCCCAGTATCAAGCTGTTTCTCGGGAAGAAATCTATAATGAAATATAGTATTTTCATTGACTCCAACATCTGGATTTACGCCTTCTTGGATTCCGAGAAGGATCATGAAAAGCAGCGCAAGATTTTAACCCTGCTTGAGGAAATTCCGGCTGACAGCACGGTGATCTCCTCCGTACAGGTGGTTAATGAATTCCATTGGATACTTTTCCGAAAATATGGAATTGATGAGGCCACCATCAAAGCTAAAGTGACAAAAGGGCTTGCTGTTTTTGCCAGCGTCGTGCCTTTGGACTTCAAGGTGTATCAAGATGCATTTCGCATCCGTGACAAGTATAATATCTCGTTTTGGGACAGCTTGATTGTTGCCTCCGCGCTGGATAATAAATGCACCCTACTATATTCTGAAGACATGCAACATGGCCTGTTGATAGACAACAAACTCAAGGTGGTCAACCCGCTGGTTGTTTGATCCGGACCTGCGATGGATTGTTAAAGATGAAATACACACACCTCTACAGAACCTGCATTCAAAAGACATTGTCCGATGACCAGATCGATATCATGGCGGCCTTCAAAACCGCACTCAGAAATGATCCCGGACTGGAAGTGCAGCTGATCAACTACTACAAGGGGATGCCGCTTTCGTTCAATGCCACTGTTACCGGTGTCGGTCGGGATGAGCTGGAACTGCGGGTCAATCCGCGTCAGGCGGTGGCAATTTCCGATGACAACTACACTTTCATCCGCAGTAAATTATTCAAGCACGATATCGTGGTGAAGGCCCGCCAGGTCAGCATCAAGGAGAAAAACGTCTCCTTGTATCACCCCTGCTATGTGGAGATCGGCGCCGAACGCCGGAACCATATCCGTCTCAGGGTCCATCCTCCGATCGATGCGGAATACCTGACGCCGGAAGGCAAGGTAAGGGGCGAACTGATCGAACTGTCTACGGCGGGAACCATCATGGTGGTCGATCATACGGTTGACATAGATACCTGGGGTGACGGGAGGCTGTCGTTCCAGTTGCCGGATGCGGATAATATCAACACGGCCCGTGATATCAAGGTCCCCGCCAGATTCATCACCGCCCTGGAGGATGGCTCGCTGCCACGCTTCATATTCTGTTTCACATCGGACAAAACATCGGAAAGGCATATTGCAAAGTTCCTATTCAACCGCCAGATCGAGATAATGCGCATGCTCAGGGATGGTTTCGATATAGGCTAGCAGTTCCTGACCAACCCGGTTCATGTAATTAAGATTCAATGTCTGCAGGGGGGGCAGTACATTTTTCTTGACACTTCTCCTGCTACCTCGCTATTTTGTAATTACATTGTAATCCCATCGGTGAGGCCTCAAATGAACGCTCAACTTGTTTCAATCGGCAATTCAAAGGGAATTCGCATACCGGCGACGCTTCTGCGTCAGTATAATATCCAGGATGAGGTAGAGATCTTTCCCGGCAAGGACGAGATCATCATCCGTCCCATCATCCGTACGCCTCGCGATGGGTGGGAAGATGCGTTTGCCGCAATGCATGCGAATGGGGATGACGTGCTGTTGATCGATGACGCTCTTGACCTGGAGGAGTGGGAATGGAAATAATCCAGTACCGCATCTACCTTGTCAATCTGGATCCCACCGTAGGACACGAAATCAGAAAGACCCGCCCCTGCCTGGTTGTTTCGCCGGATGAAATGAACCGCCATCTGAGGACTGTCATGATCGCACCGATGACCACCAAATCCCATGACTATCCCAGTAGGGTGGCACTTCGTTTCGAAGGAAAACCTGCCTGGATTGTTCTCGACCAGATCCGGACTGTTGACCGGGAGCGATTGGTAAAAGAGCTTGGCAAGCTGGATCTGCGCCATGTCCGCAGGGTGAAGGATGTTATTCGGGAAATGCTGGTGGACTGACGTTCTTTCAACTGGGGAGATCTCGTCGTGCATAAGTTCAAACCGTAATTTTTATCGCAAGCAGGGGCGTTTCAGCGAACCTCCTGTGTCATATTAGCCAACTCCCCGCCAACGCACACAAAATCTTGCGCCGACTCCCTTTGCTTGACACCATATCTTGCTATGAGGCATAATTCTCCTTCACAGAATCAGCGGGAGGCTGTACCCCATGGAACCATCCGATATTGCTGGAAACGTATCCTCAAGCACCTTTGTCCACCTCCATCTTCATACCCAATACTCGCTGCTGGACGGCGCGATCCGCTTCGATGACCTGATCTCCAAGGCCAGGGAACAGAACATGCCGGCGGTGGCAATCACCGACCATGGCAACATGTTCGGGGCGGCCGAGTTCTACCTCAAGTGCAAGAAGGCCGGCGTCAAACCGATCATCGGCTGCGAATTGTATCTGGCGCCCGAATCGCGCTTTTCTCGGGATGCCAGGGGGATTTCCGACGCGGCCTACCATCTGGTCCTGCTCTGCGAGAACATGCAGGGGTACCGGAACCTCTCCTACCTGACCTCGGCCGGCTACAAGGAGGGCTTCTACTATCGCCCCCGTATCGACCGCGAGCTGCTCTCGGGCCATTCCGAGGGATTGATCGCGCTGTCGGCCTGCCTGAAGGGGGAGGTGGCGATGCAGTGCGGCCGGGGGCGGATGGAAGATGCCGTCGCGACTGCCCGCTGGTACAGCGAACTGTTCCCGGAGCGCTACTATATCGAACTGCAGGAAAACACGCTGACCGAGCAGGATCTGGTCAACAAACGCCTGATGGAGGTGGCTTCTGAGCTGAAGCTGCCGCTGGTGGCCACCAACGATTGCCACTACCTGAACCGCGAGGACGCCCGTGCCCACGAGGTGCTGCTCTGCATCCAGACCGGCAAGACCATGAGCGACCCGACCCATATGAAATTCTCGGTCGATGAGTTCTACGTCAAGTCGCCGGAGGAGATGGCACAGGCCTT
>JAURXC010000014.1 GCA_030654645.1 Deltaproteobacteria bacterium
TCGCGCGCCAACGGCGACATGTTCAAACGCAAGGCCGGCGCGGCGGTGGTGGCTGTGCGCCGGGCGGGAGCCATCAACGTTTTCGACACGATCAATCATTTCTTCACGATCGGGCAGATGATCATTCCAGCCTCGAACTACTGGAATTTGGGAGTCGGCAGGAATATCGGCGATGTGAATCAGGATGAGGAAGGGGTCCATACTATGCGGGTGCTGGGTGAGAATATGGCCTGGCTGCTGAAGAGGATTGCCGGGTAGGGTGAGGACGGAAGACCGGCCGGCAGAGACCCCGCGTCAGGGTGTCTTCGCCGGCCGGCTTGTATCTGAGACCGCTACAGCAGGGATTTGGCGGCTGCGATCGCGGCCGCGTAATCCGGTTCGGCGGTGACTTCCGGAACGATCTGGATGTAGCGGATCTTGTCGGCGCCATCCAGAACAAAGACCGCGCGGGTCAAAAGCAACAACTCCTTGATCAGCACGCCGTATGCAAGGCCAAATGATCGTTCGCGATAGTCGGAGAGCGTCACCACCTTGTCGATGCCGGCCGCTCCGCACCAGCGTTTCTGGGCAAAGGGGAGATCCTGGCTGATCGTCAGCACAACCACATCTCCCGGCAAATTTGCGGCTTCCTGGTTGAAACGTCGGGTTTCAGTGTCGCAAACCGGGGTGTCCAGCGACGGTACGGCGCTGATGATCTTGACCTTTCCGGCGTAGGTTGCCAGCGTGGTTGACGCCAGGGCGTTGTCCACCACGGTAAATTCCGGGGCAGCATCCCCTACCTTGAGTTCCGGTCCCAGCAGGGTCATCGGATTGCCTTTGAAGGTTATGATTCCACTTTTTTCACTCATGACAAATCCTCCTCGTTAAGTTCTAGTAATTTCGGCAGTGTACAGCAATCTTCACTATTTGCAACTCCAAGATCAAGAAGCTCGAGCAATTCAAGGAACTGCATCACCAGGCGATAGGTGATGCCCCACAATACCGGTTTGCCTTCTCCCGGCAGTCGGATGGCGGGGACTTCAAAAGATCTGTCATCGAAAGCTACCGGCGACAGGTGGTGGCGTGCACGATC
Organism: Deltaproteobacteria bacterium; assembly: GCA_030654645.1. Taxonomy (GTDB): domain Bacteria; phylum Desulfobacterota; class Desulfuromonadia; order Geobacterales; family Pseudopelobacteraceae; genus JACRCG01. Next base: position 1,073 of record JAURXC010000014.1, read on the forward strand.
ACGCACATCCGAAAGCCTGATCCAGAATGCGTCGCTTACTTCCTCGCTCAACACCGGATCGGTGCCTTTGTTGCCGATCCCGTACACGCAACAGGAAACCCACACCGGCAGATTGGTGCCGACGATGTCGGACAACCGGCCGAGATACCACTCCTCTTCCAGATCGATACCGATCTCTTCCCATGTCTCACGTCGCGCTGTCTGGCAGACCATTTCGCCTGCTTCCCATTTGCCGCCGGGGAAAGCGATGTGTCCCGACCAGGGGTCCAGATGATGGGCGGCCCGTTGAATGAAGAGGATTTCCATGTCATCGGCCTGCTGTCGTATGATCAGAGCCACGGATGCGAGAGTCCGCCCGGCCGTATCCGGAATTTCATCGCAATCCCTGGAAAGTAATGCCGCGATGCGCTTGAAATTGTAACTTTGTCGTATCTGTTCACTATTCATGTATAAAATTGTTCCTGTCAGTATATTGATTATATCCTTACCTCATCACTACGGATCGTCAAGGGAAAATTATTGCCATGTTTTCCTGGGATATCGGCACAGGATTTGCTGATTTATTTACAGTTATTTATAGTTATTTTTAACTATTCCGGCGCAAACCCAGTAACTGGCGATACTCTGTGTGTGTTCACGGTGTTTTGGATTGTCTGTTTGCAGTTGCTTCCGGATATTTATTCAGTTATTTTGAGACATGTTTGCAAAAAATATGGTCCTTAGGCCGAACTGCTGAAATCTGAAGCCCTTCAATCAAGCTGGATGGTTAACTCATAAAATGTTTAAAGGCAGATTCATTCAAATAGTGCTCTTGCTGTCAGTCGCGCTCTACGGTTTTGCCTGTTCCGATGCTTCTGCAGAAAATGGCTTTTCATGGCCTATTTCCTGCGTGCCCGGAGTGGACTGCGCCGGTCGGCATTTCCGTATCGGTTATCCGGATGTTGCCGGAACCGGCCTCTCCTTTGCGTGCAGCAAGCCGGGTTATACCGGCCACCAGGGCACCGATATCGTCGTGTCATCGGTTGACCAGAGAATCAAGGCCATGGCTGCCGCGGACGGCGTTGTGAGGTGGACCAGGGATGGTCTGTTCGACCGTTGCCCGAATGATTCCGAGCGAGAATGTGACGAGCGGGAGAAGAGCCGGCTTTCGACGGGAGACAAAGACGGCGCTACGCTTGGCTTCAATGCCGGAAATTTTGTTGTCCTGGAGCACAGAATCAATGACACTCGCTATCTGACGTTGTATGCCCATTTGCGCAAGGGTTCACTGAAAGTTGCTCCGGGGCAAAGAGTTTCGCGCATGCAACCACTTGGCGAAGTCGGAAGCTCCGGCAACTCGCAGATTCCCCATCTGCATTTCGGCGTTTACAAAGAGGAAGTCGGCATGTATCGCCCGGTTGATCCCTGGAAGGGCTCCTGCAATACCAGCAGCGACGGTCTGTGGGCTTCCGCGGTGCCATACCGCACCGATGAACTTCTGTTGGCGCATCCGGATGGCAATATTGTCAACGAACCCGGTATTTATCTTCAGACGATCCAGCGCAGTCGGCCCAAAAACAGAATCTATTGATTTTCATTCGATTTGAGAGGTATTGATGCTGATTCCAATTATTACCACAACAAGAGAACCTGATTCCGTCCCCCCGCATATCCTTGACAGGATGCTTGCCAATGGTGAAATCCATGCATTTGAACGCTCCAGTGGCTGGACCATGGTTGGTCGTGACCCGATCCGATCCGCCAACAGGCCGTTTCGTGGCGTGGAGCGTCGCCGTCCAGTCGCGTTTCACCAGACATCACTAGCCGCATAAAAAACTGCGATTTGCTGCAACATCCGGCCGTGACATGTATTGCATTGTTGCGGACTTTTCTGGTAATAGTCGGCATCTGAATTGCCGACAGGAGTTTGCCATGAAAATAGTCGTACTTGTTGCATTGATGTCAGCCTTGCTTCTATCCGGATGCGTTTCCGGAGAAAACAGGGCTGCGGAACTGCTGGAAACCGCCCGTTTTGAAGAAAAGCAGAATAACCGCGAGCATGCCACAAAGCTTTATAACGAGATAATCCTGAAGTATCCCACCTCCCAAGCCTCCAGGGATGCCGCCGCACGCCTGGAAGAAATCAAGCGAATCAAACCCTGATGTCCCGAGTCCCCACCGTATCGATCCTGATGCCGGTTCGCAATGAGGAGCGGTATCTTCAGGCGGCGCTGGATTCACTGTATCGCCAGACCCTTGAAGATTGGGAACTGGTGGTGGTTGATGACGGTTCCGGCGATCTGACGCCCCGGATTCTTGCCTCGGCAGCTGCAAGTGACAGCAGGATAAAAGTTCTCCGCCGCGAGGGAGGCGGCCTGGTGGAGGCGCTGAATACCGGTCTTGAGCTGTGCCGCGCCCCGCTCCTGGCACGCATGGATGGAGACGACATAAGTCACCCCCGTCGCCTGTCGGAGCAGGTCGCCTACCTTGGTGCGCACCCCGATACCGGACTCGTGGCCTGCAGTTTCAGGCATTTCCCCCGAACATCGTTGAAACAGGGGATGGTGGATTACGAAACCTGGCAGAATTCGCTTCAGGATCACGACCTGATCAGCAAAGACCTGTTTGTCGAATCCCCTTTCGTGCATCCCGGTGTCATGACCCGCAGGAGCATACTGGAACGATTGGGGGGCTATCGTGATCACGGCTGGCCGGAAGACTACGATCTCTGGCTGCGAATGGTGTCGGCAAATGTGCATTTTGCCCGGCTGCCCGGGCGGCTCTTCTTCTGGCGGGATCACCCGCAACGCGCCACCCGCACCATGGATGAATACTCCTCCAATGCCTTTCGTTCGTGCAAAATGCACTATCTCCGTCAGGGGTTTCTGGATGAGTGCTCCGAGGTGGTCATGGCCGGAGCCGGAATCGAGGCCAGAGCCTGGCAGCGACTGTTGGCGGCCAATGGCATCAGAGTTTCACACTGGCTCGACGTCGATCCTCGCAAGATCGGCCGTACGCTGCATGGAGCGCCGGTTTCCCGGCCGGAAGAGCTGGATTTATCCGGAAGAAAAATGCTGGCCGCGATAGGTGTCCGTGGAGCACGCCAGCAGTTCAGGGAACTGGCCAATCAACTCGGTTGGCAGGAAGGCATGGACTTTGTCTGTGTCGCATGATAAAAAGCGTAAACACAAGGAGGTACCAAGCTTATGAAACTAATGTTATCAATCCTGATTACAGCACTCGTTTTAACATCGCCTGTTTTTGCCGCTCAGGACGACGAGCTGATGGAAAAGATCAAGCTGCTTGAACAACAGATTCAGGAGCTTAAAGAACTTAAGGAACAGCAGAAAGTCGGAGTAGCCAAGCAGGAACAGTGCATCCGGGCCGTGGGCAGAGAGAAGTTCTGCACCTGCCTCGGAGAAAATCTTCCGCGCGAGGTGAGCTTTGAACAGTACATCCACACCATCGTGACACCCAAAGACGCACTCGGTTATGCCGGCATGACCGCGGATCAGAAAAAAACAGTGGATGCCACGATAGCTGCTCGTGACAAGTGTGTGGAAAAGGGGTTTTTTAAATGATTCCCAGTAAAGAAGATTTGGCGCTTTCAATTGATGAAGCCGAATGGAGCAGCCTGCGGGCACATCTTGAGCGTGGCGGCCTGATCCTGGTTGACGATTCGCTGGATCTGGCCGATACCGCAATGAAAGTGGCCTCGGATGACATAGACATTATCCAGCACCTGGTTGAAACCGGCATGATCGGCAAACCGTCGGAAGCCAAAATCCGTTCCTGGGATGATAACAAAATGAAAAAGTTCTCGATGCTGATCGTCAGCCCCTATGTCCTCTTCCAGGAGAAGGTGCCGACCTTTCATTGACCATCCCGTTCCGGCAGGAAGGAGACAGCTGTTGGATATAACGCTCAACAACATAGAGGTTCGCGTGCTTGGCAGTCTGGTGGAAAAAGAGCTCACGACACCTGAATACTATCCGCTTTCGCTCAATTCGCTGACCAACGCCTGCAATCAGAAATCCAACCGCGATCCGGTGATGGCTCTGACTGATGAAGAGGTGGTGCGGGCCCTGGATTCGCTCCGCTTCAAACAGCTGTCGGTGATCTCGGCCGATGGCGGCCGGGTGCCGAAGTACCGGCATCTGCTGGCCGAAAAACTGGGGCTGGTGCCGGCGGAGCAGGCTGTCTTATGCGAACTGTTGCTGCGTGGCCCCCAGACCGTCGGCGAGTTGCGCACCAGATGCGAACGGATGCACCCTTTTGGCGACCTTTCGGCTGTCGAGGTTGTGCTGCAGGAGTTGATGGAGCGTGAGTCGCCCATGATCGCACTGATGGCGCGTCAACCTGGCCGCAAAGAGGGACGCTATGCCCAGCTTTTTTCGGAGCTGCCTGAAAGCGGAGCGGAGGGTATTGAATCCGCACCCGAGGCCGCTCGTCAGCGTGTCAATGCGGAAAACGAGCGAGTTGCCAGGCTGGAAGAAGAGATGGCAGTCCTGCGCATCGAGGTAGAAGATCTCAGGCAACTGGTCGAGGAGTTCAAGAAGCAGTTCGAGTAGCAGATAATCCCAGTTCCCATCCCCATTAAAGTCCGAGTGATTTTGCAGATGATTAACCTTTGTCTGCAAAATCATCCCCGGTTAGGCCCCTGCCAGCCGCCATCTGCAACAACTCTCCCCAATAAATGAACTAAAGCCGTTGCTTCCTGCCGATATTACTGATGATTACATGTTTAACGGCACGGTTCTCCACCTTTGGTATCACCACTCCCACCCTTTAGAACTAATCCTTTCGGATGATGAATAAACAACCTTTCGCGCTATTGCCAACCATGCTGATTCTGATAAAACATTAATACTCCGAATCAGTTATATCAGCTCGACAGAGCCAACCGCAAGCAGACGAAAGGAGTACACAATGGCCAATGTACGCAGCAAATGGACAAACAACACCGTGGCGCCGGGAACGATGCTGCCCGCTTCGGAGTGGAGCGATGCCGCCATGATGACGATTCCGGCCGGTTACATGATGGTGAAAAATGATGCCGACAACCTGTACATCATCCTGGATGTGGTAGGGGATAACGGCAACGACCCAGGTACCAACGACTATTACTGGCTGGTGATCGACAGTGACAATGACGGCGCGGTAACCACCGACCGGGACGTGCTCTATAGCCCCTGGCCGGGACAACCGAACCGATTGGGGCGCTGGGT
>JAURXC010000027.1 GCA_030654645.1 Deltaproteobacteria bacterium
GCATCCGTGTCTCCGTGGACCAACATCAACTGCAGCGGGCAGAACGGGGTGAATTCGGAACGACCGGCCGGGCCCAGAGCCAGCAAGGCTATTTTTGGCATACGCTCCGCAAACAGCCCCAGCTGCTCCATGGCATATGTAATCAGCGTGGAGCTTATTCTGTTCAGGCAGACCATGCTCATCTGGTAAAAGGCGGGAGCTGCCTGGAAAAGTTCCATATGTCGATACAGCTCCGTGTAAAAAAGGTTTATCAGTTCCTTGAGGCGGCTCGGCTGCCTTGTCTCGGAGATTTCATTCAATAGCCCGTCAAGTCGTTTTGTCAGCGTATCATGTTCCTCCGTCAGTTTCTCCAGAGTGGAGGAAGCCTTGGAAAACAGTTCTTCCGCTGTACCGAAATTGCCGGAAGCGACCTGTTCCAGCAGTATCTGCCGGTAAGTTGTCGCAAAATCCCTGGCCGCGCGCCATGCGGTTATGTCATTCCCCTTTGCGGAAACCAGAAAGGTCATTAGTCCTCCGGGCAATCGTGTACGTTTATGCGTAAAAATTTACGAATACTGTCGGACGGGGGGGCTGTAATAAGTGAAACCAGGATCATCGTGATTAATACCAGCGGAGCCCCGATAAATGCCGATGAAGTCATTGGAAAGAGAGTTGAGAGCAGTGGCAACGCATCTCCGGCAATAACCGATGAAAATGTTATCACCACCCCCAGCAACATCCCGCTGATGACTCCGGCGGAATTTGCCCGGCACCACCAGATTCCGAGCAGGAACGCAGGAAAGATCGTGTTGCCGGCCAATGCAAAGGCAAATGCGGCTATTTCAGCGATCATCCCCCAAGGCTTGAGCGTCAGAACCATCACGATAACCGCCAGGATCAGGAAAAAACCTTTGGCCGCGAAGACCTTGTCCGCTTCGGACGCATTGGGACGGATCAGGCGGGGATAGATGTCATAGGAGAACGATGCCGACCCTGTTATCAACAATCCGGCAGTGGTGGAAAAAGCGGCGCTGATCCCGCCCGCCGCCAACAGGCCTACCACCCACAGCGGAAGCCCTCCCAGGCTGGCCGCGGTCAACACTACCATGTCGGCCGCATTAGTGTCAGCGGCATTGAAAGGCACGCCGGCCCGTGCTTCAAAAAGGCGGGCCAGCACGCCGAAGACCGGCGCGGACCAGTAGATCAGAACGATAAAAATCAGGCCCCATACAACGCCCCAGCGTGCGTCGCGGATGCCGGGCACCATGTAGAAACGTGACAGCACATGCGGCAGCCCTGCAGTCCCGAACATCAATGTAAAGCAGAGCGCCAGCCATTGGAACGGGGAGGCGCCGGAAAAGGGATCCGACCAGCAGAAACCGAACTGTTGCTGCAGATCGATGATGGCGGCGCCGTAGCCGAACTGGGGCAGGATCCAGAAGTAGCCCAGCTTGCGGGTCAGCAGCATCAGAGGCAGGATGAAGGTCGTGATCAGCACGAAGTACTGCAGCTTCTGGTTGCGGGCAACCCCCAGAGTGCCTGATATCACCACAAAAGACGCCAGCAGCGAGGCGCCGATCAATACGGCCGGAGTGTAGTCAATGCCGAACAACCAGGAGACCAGCAGCGCAATGCCGCGAAACTGGGCCACGCTGTAGATGATAGTGATGGCGATCGAAATCAGTGCCGCCAAGGTGCGCGCCGTTTCTGATTCGTAACGGAATCCCACGAAATCCGGTGTGGTGAATTTGCCGAAGCGCCTGATCTGGGTGGCCATCAACACCAGCAGCAGTACATAGCCCCCGGTCCAACCGACAACATAAGCCATTGCAAAATAGCCCTTGAGATAGAACATTCCGGCCAGTCCCAGAAAACTGGCGGCGCTCATCCAGTTACTGGCAATTGATGCTCCGATGCCGACCCTGCCCGAATAACCTCCGCTGAAGCCGTACTCCGTGGTCTGTTTTTTACTGGTACGCAACCCGGAAACGAGAAAAAGGACGAACATGCCGACCACGATGGCAAGCGGCAACAGCTGTACGGTATTGTTCGCCATTTACTCCTTCTCCCCGCTGAGCGGTCGCACCCGGAAACGCAGGGTGCCCTCCAGGCTGTTTGATGTATGGCGGTCCATCCAGAGGTTGAACAGCACGCACAGGATGATGAACCAGAGCGGAAGAAACTGGCCGGTAAGCCAGAAATGCACCGGCAGGTTGAAGATGGTCAGTTCATTCAGCAGCAGTTCGGAATAGTTGCGTTCCAATAAATAGATATAGATCTGAAGCCCGACGATAGCCGTCAGCCAGCTGACCAGGACCAGCTTGATTACGCGGGTTTCGGACTTCATCGTAGCTCCGCAAGGCCTGAAAAAACTTAGGTTTTTTCTCATTGATGTCTCGTCCATGACTTTTCCCCCGGCGGTTTCCCGCGACTTTCGATCAGTTGATTACTAAATGTCGGCCACGGACCGTTTCCTGTAATGAACGTAATAGATCTGTTTGCCCTCATCCAGAAAACGCCGCATATATTTGGAGACCGGATATCCATCCAGCACGTGACGGTAACTGTCGGGGGACAGCATGTTGTCGAAGCCGTCTTGCCCAACCATGAATTCGGCCACATCCAGGCCATAGTCATCAAAGTCTGTTGCAAAATAGAAATCGGCGCCGGGCATTAAAAACCCGGACAGATAGGCGACAAAACCGGTGTTGACCAGGCGGCGTTTTCTGTGGCGCAGCTTGGGCCACGGGTCCGGGCAGTTGATGATCACGGCCTGCAAAGACCCGGGAAGAATACAGGCTTCCATGAAACTCCTGGCTTCGGCCCGCAAAACGCGTACGTTGGGCAATCCCGATTTGTCGATCCGCTTGCAGGTCTTGATACAGCCCTTGTTATAGAAATCCAGAGCGATGAAATTCAGTTCCGGGTGCATTTCGGCCATCTGGACCACGAAATCGCCGACTCCGCAGCCGATTTCCAGCGCCAGCGGGCTGTCATTCCCGAAAATAACGTCCCACTTTGGTGGTGGATCGTTGTCCTGCCAGTTAAGGAAGGAAGGTGAGGTGTTAGGAATCAGCATGATCCGTCCTTGGGTTGAAATTTTCCGATTATAACATAGGTTGTGTAGTGGGGGGAGTGATTTTTAGCTATTTGGAAACGGATGGAAGCAGCTGAAAAAAACAGTTGACAGACTGGTTATTAATCTATAGGAATAGTAGACATGATCTCGAAGAAAACGAAATACGCGTTAAAAGCGCTGATGTATCTTGCAAGCCAATCGCCGGACGAACCGGTTCTGATTTCGGAACTGGCCCGGGAAGAGAGGATTCCGCGGAAATTTCTCGAAGCGATCCTGCTGACGCTCAAAAATTCGGGTATTCTTCACAGCAAGGTTGGCAAGGGGGGCGGCTACTCTCTGGCCAGGGAACCGCGCAACATTACGATCGGCAGCATTGTCAAGGTGCTGGAGGGGGGATACGCCCCGGTTCAATGCCTTAACGAGTCTGCCGCACAGGGATGTGACGAGTGCGGAGACCCTTCCAGTTGCGGTATCCGCCTGGTGATGTCCGACGTTTTGCAGGCTCTCAGCGCGGTTCTGGAGACATCAACACTGGCCGACATGATTGAACGTTCCGCAAATGCCGAGCGGACCAAGTCAAAGATAGTTGACTTCAGCATCTAGTTTTTTGCCGTGCGATATATCTACTAAATCCATGGATTTAACAGCGAGAGGAGATCACCAATGAGCAAAATTTATCAGGACAATTCCCAGTCAATCGGCAACACACCGTTGATCCGGCTCAACCGGGTCACCGACGGCGCCAAGGCAACCGTGCTTGCCAAAATCGAGGGGCGCAACCCAGCCTATTCAGTCAAGTGCCGCATCGGCGCCAATATGATCTGGGATGCCGAGAAACGCGGAGTTCTCAAGCCGGGAGTGGGGATCATCGAGCCGACCAGCGGCAACACCGGCATCGCCCTGGCATATGTAGCAGCGGCCAGTGGATATTCACTTACCCTGACCATGCCGGAGACCATGAGCATCGAGCGCCGTCGGGTGCTGGCCGCGCTGGGCGCCAACCTGATCCTTACACCGGGCTCCGAAGGCATGAAGGGCGCCATCAACAGGGCCGAGGAGATGGCTGCCGCTGAACCGCTGAAGTACTTCCTGCCGCAGCAGTTCAAGAATCCGGCCAATCCCGAGATTCACGAAAAGACCACCGGCCCGGAAATTTGGAACGACACCGATGGCGAAGTAGATGTTGTCGTAGCTGGCGTCGGCACCGGCGGCACCATCACCGGCATCTCGCGCTACATAAAAAACATCAAAGGGAAAAAAATCCTCTCGGTAGCGGTCGAACCGAAGGAGAGTCCGGTGATCAGCCAGCACCTGGCCGGTCTGCCGCTCCAGCCCGCTCCCCACAAGATCCAGGGCATAGGCGCCGGGTTCATTCCCGACACTCTGGACCTGACCATGATTGACCGGGTCGAGCAGGTGGAGAGCAACGAAGCCATCGAATTCGCCAAGCGCCTGGCAAAGGAAGAGGGACTGCTGGTCGGCATCTCTTGCGGCGCCGCCGCTGCAGCTGCGGTACGGTTGGCAAGGCTGGATGAATTCGCCGGCAAGACGATCGTGGTCATCCTTCCCGACGGCGCCGAAAGGTATCTTTCAACCGCTCTCTTCGAGGGGATCTGATGACTGCTCGGATATCCGAATACCGCCTGGACGGCATCTATCGCCAACGGCAGGATGGTTTCTTCATGCAGCGGGTCAAACTTGCGGCCGGAGTTATCTCGGCCAGCCAGGCCAGGGCCGTCGCTACCGCCGCGACCCGCTTCGGCCAGGGGACCATCCATCTGACCAGTCGTGGCAGCATGGAGATTCACTGGCTGAAAGAGGCCGACCTGCCCGAACTCAAGAACTTCCTGGCCACGGTCGGGCTGACGTCCCGGGGAGCCTGCGGTGGCGCGGTGCGCGGCGTGACCTGCTCCAGCCAGGGCGCGGCCGGCTTTCCGGCGCTGGAGAGCATGGCGTGCCGCCTGCACCGGCACTTTACCGCCAACCCGCGCTTCGAGCGCCTTCCGAAGAAATTCAAGATCGGAATCGAGGCCGATACCGTCAGCCGGCGGCACCTGATACAGGATGTTGGACTGGTGCTGGCCGCCAGTGAGCCCTCCGCCACAAGCTACGACCTCTATCTGGCCGGCGGCCTGGGACGCGAACCGCAACCGGGCTTCCTGTTTGAAGCCGGTGTCGTTGAAAACCGCATTATCCCGCTGATTGAAGCGATTGCGCGGGTCTACGCGGCACATACACCGGCCGGCAAACGCCTCAAGCACCTGATCCGTGAGATCGGCGAGCACGAATTCCGCCACCTGGTGGCCCTGGAACCCACCGCCACGGAAGAACTGCCGCCGGTAACCGGACTGCCCGAGAATCTTGTACCCTGCTCCGAGACAACACGCATCGTTGCCCGGGTTCCCGCCGGGGAGCTGAGCAGTGATCAGTTGACCGGACTGGCCGGTTTCGCCGACAGTTTTGGCGGCGGCATCCTGATGGTGACCGCGGATCAGGACATCGCCTTCCATGTTTCAACGGTTCTCGACCCGGCGGAAACGGAAGCAGCGCTTAAACTGGCCGGTTTCGGCGAATCACGGGTAACATTCCGGGTCTGCCCCGGCAGTCACCAGTGCCTGGTGGGGTTGACGCCAACCAGGGACGTGGCCGCAACAGTGATCGCCGCGATGGGACCGCTGGCACGCAGCCTGCGCTGGGCGATCTCCGGCTGCCCCAACTCCTGCACCCAGCCGCAACTGGCCGATTTCGGCATAGTCAGCTCCAGCCTGGTGAAGGACGACCAGGGGCAACGCAGCCCACGTTTCGATCTGTACCGCTTGGGCAGCGAGGGACTGGGGAATATCGTGGATTGTTCGCTTACGCTGAACGGCTTGTGTGACCGGGTGCGGGAGATCGGCTGATCTCCCGGAGTCTTTTTTTAGCAGAATTATCTATATTGTTTATAGATTTTATATTATTAAAATCTCAAGCAAGCAAGCCAGAAACGGACAGAGCCATGATCTATCAGATTGATACGGACAAACTGAACTCCCTGCGTGAAACGCCCTGTGAT
>JAURXC010000239.1 GCA_030654645.1 Deltaproteobacteria bacterium
CTGCGCGCCAATGCCGAGCAGATTGCATCCGGTTCGGACCATATGGCAGCGGAGGCGGTTACGGTGGCAACGGCCAGCGAGGAAATGGCGGCCACTTCCAACAACATCGCTTCCAACTGTTCTCTGGCGGTTGAAAGCGCCAACCAGGCCTGCAATGCCGCCACCAGCGGCGCCGCCATCATCCAGAAGACCGTGGAAGGGATGGCGAGAATCGCCGCCAAGGTCCAGGATTCAGCCCGTACCGTGGAAACGTTGGGTGTCAAATCGGAGCAGATCGGTGCAATTATCGGCACTATCGAAGATATTGCCGACCAGACCAACCTGCTGGCGCTGAACGCCGCAATCGAGGCCGCCCGGGCCGGTGAACAGGGGCGGGGCTTCGCGGTCGTCGCCGACGAGGTGCGGGCACTGGCCGAGCGAACTACCAGGGCGACCCGTGAGATCGGAGACATGATCAAGTCGATTCAGGGCGAAACCCGCAATGCTGTTTCCGCGATGGAAGAAGGCGTCAGCGAGGTCGAGAAGGGCACTTCCGACGCGGCCCGTTCCGGGCACGCGCTCAGCGAGATTCTGGAACAGGTCAACGAGGTTACCGGCCAGATCAACCAGATCGCCACCGCGGCCGAGGAACAGACCGCCACCACCAACGAGATCAGCGGAAACATGCAGCGTATCACCGGGGTTGTACAGCAAACCGCTTCCAGCTCGCAGATTACCGCGGATGCGGCGGCCCGCCTGTCCGGTCTTGCCCAGGAGTTGCAACAGATTGTTGACCGGTTCCGGCTGTGACGACAAAGACCGTAAAATAGGCGACAATGCGTATTAATCCAGAATTTCCGGTATATGATCAGGGTTGCCGATTGGCAGCCCTCTTCTTTTTTATGCTCCTGTTGAGCTTCCTGAACGGTTGCGCCGTGGATAAAGACACATCCAGCTGTGTTGCCTGCCACGGCGGAATCGAGCATGTTTCGGCGACCCATGGCGACTGTGTTTCCTGCCACGGCGGTGATCCCGGAACGGACGACAAGACCAGGAGTCACGCCACAATGCGTGGTAGCGAAAACCCGTCTTCACCGGAAACATGGGAAGAGAGCTGCGGCGGCTGCCATCGTTACCAGCTGGAACGGGTGAAAACCACGATCATGCAGACCAATGCCGGCATGATCCGCAACACCCAGCTGACCTGGGAGGGGGAGGACGGCCGCGAATATTCCAGTAGTGGCGGAAAAACCTTCGATGCCTCCGGCAATCCGCTGGAGTTGCGGCCGGTGGAGGATCTGGACAATCTCTCCGGAGAGCTGTACCGCAAGTTCTGCTCACGCTGCCACATCGGGATCAGCAATGCCGTCTCCTATGGCGCGGCCCATGCATCCGGCTGCGCCGCCTGCCATTTTCCCTGGAACGACACCGCAACCTATCAGGGAAGCGATAAAAGCATGCTGGGACGGGCCGGCCACTCCGCCAGCCACAAGATGGCCGCGTTGCCCGATACCATGGTCTGCACCCGTTGCCATAACCGCAGCGGGCGGATCGCCTTTTCGTACCAGGGTCTGTACGACGGCAATAACGGTCTGGTCCCGACCAGGGGGGGCGAGGGCGGGCCGATCATGACCAGCGGCGCCCGCAATCTGACCAGCATCACACCGGATATCCACTTCGCGGCCGGGATGGAGTGCATCGACTGCCACACCTCGCGGGACGTGATGGGAGACGGTTTTGCCTACCGCAACATGTACCTGCAGACGGAAGTCGCCTGCGAGGATTGCCACGGCAGCGCCAGCGAACCGCCGCGCTACCGGGAGATAACCCGCGTGAACGATGAAACGCTGCGGGAATCAAGGTGGTATAAAATGCCCGCCAAATCCGGGATGCGCATGATCCGGACCGCCCGGGGGCGCAGCTACTCCAACGTATTTTACAGGGACGGCGCCATCTGGCTGCAGGGCAAGCGCAGCGGCAAGCTGCATCGCAGCAAGGTCATTACCGGGACACCGGAACACACAATTGTCGGGCATGGCCGCCTGGAATGCCATGCCTGCCATTCACGAACCTCGGTGCAGTGCTTTGGCTGTCACACCCGCTACGACAAAGGCCGGCCGGGGATGGATTTTATCAAGGACGAAGAAACGCCGGGCGCTTTCAGCGAGACCGAAGACTATCGCATGCTGTACCCTTTCCCGTTGGCGCTCAACCAGCGCGGCCGTATTTCGCCGGTGACGCCCGGCTGCCAGACCTTTATCACGGTGGCCGAGGAGGACGGAACTCTCTCCAGGGCAGAATACGTCGCTAAATTCAGGGGAAAGCAACAGCTGCGTTTTGCGCCGTTCTACTCGCACAACACCGGCAAAAAAGCGATCGGCTGCGCCGAATGTCATGGCAATCCGGCCTTTCTCGGATTTGGCCAGCATGTGGTCGATGGCAACAACATCAGGGGCACCCTGTTGTGCGAGCGTTCCGACAGCAAGCCCCTGGATGGCTTTCTGACAATGAACAAGGGCAAGGTCAAGGCCTATTCGGCTATTACCAGGGAAAAGGCCCGGCCGCTGAACGGAGCCGAAGTGAAACGGGCGCTGGCGGTCAACCTGTGCCTGCCTTGCCATGGCTTGGCCAGGGATCCCATCTACCGGAAAGGACTGGATCATCGTGCGCTTGATGATGCTTTACATCGCCGCAGCCTTTCTGGCCGCTAGCCTGCTGTCAGGCAACGGTCTGGCCGCCGAGAACTGCACGGTCTGCCACAGGTTGTCGCTTGGCGGTATCCATGCCGCGCTGCACTGCCTCTCCTGCCACCTAAGTGAAGGCAAGAGCGAGGCAAGCCCGGCTTCCGCCGGGAACCGGGCCGTTGGCTGTCGTGACTGCCATGGCGGGCACGAGCGCATCTTTGACCATGCCATGTCCAGGCGTGACGGAGAGCGTCGTTTCGTCGAGCGCAGTTACGCCAGGGTGGATTCCGGCTTCTGGGAGAAGAATTGCAATTCCTGCCATGTACAGGACTGTCTCGATTGCCACGGTTCCGGGCATGCGCTGGCAAAGCCGAAGGTCGCCGATTGCCAGAGCTGTCATCGCGGCTACTATACCGGTTGGGATTACTCGGGACGGGCGCCGCGCGAGGACAACATGCGTTACCAGCGCGGCATCGCTGTCAATGGCGAGACCTTCCTGAAGATGTTGCCGGACGTGCATTACCGGGCCGGGCTCACCTGCGGTGCCTGCCACTCGATGAACAGCCTGGCGCAGGGGAAAAAGTCGTCCAAGGGGTGCCGTGACTGCCACAAGCCGGACCCGAAGGTTGTCGAACACCGCATTCCGGCCCACATGGAGCGCCTGGAATGCTATGCCTGCCATTCGTCCTGGGCGCCCCAGGAGTACGGCACCTTCTTCCTCCGTTTTCGTGATCCGGCCCTGAAAGAGGATTTTGATCTGAAAGCGCTGGAAAATCCGGAGTATCTTCGCAGCGCCTACCTGAAGAGGCAGGACGCTCCGCCGCTGGGGGTGAATGCCGCCGGCCGGATCAGCCCGATCCGCCCGATGTTCATCGCCTACTATACAGACATCCAATCGGCCAGAAACGGCGGGCCGGAGAACACGCTGCTGGCCGCCGAATGGCGTGCCTGGTTTCCGCATACTATCCAGCGCGGCAGCGTAACCTGCGAGGGGTGCCACGACAACCCGGCCCGCTTCCTGTTGGAGCCGGAAACTCAACGCATCCATCAACTCGGCCGTGACGGACTGGGGCTGGAGTCGTTCTGGCTCCAGCAGGGCCAGCGGGCGGTCAACGGCGATTTCATCGCGGCCGGACGCTACCTGCGCATGAGCAGCAAAAGCCCGGCCTATACAAAGGCGTACATCGAAAAATGGAAAACGTTCCTCAATCGCGTCGAAGTTTCATCACGACCATAGCTGTCATGCTCGGATCGGCCGGCCTGCTCTGGCGCTATCTGACGCCTCTCAACGTGAAGCGCCGCAAGGTGGCGGTGCGGGTGGCCAGGAGCGAAATCCCACCCCGGGGGGCGCTGGTCTACCGCGAAGCGCGGGTGGCTCTGCTGCGCGATGCCGAGACGGTATATGCGCTGGACCTTGTCTGCACCCATCTGGGCTGTACTGTCACGGTAACATCCGACGGGCTTTCCTGCCCCTGCCACGGCAGCCGTTTCGACCGCCAGGGCAAGGTTCTGCAGGGGCCAGCGGATCGGCCGCTGCGGAGGCTGGAGCTTGTCGAGGCCGATGGAGTCGTGGAAGTGCTGGAAGGGTGAACAGCCTTCCTTTGTCTGCCCTCGATTTTATAATATTGTCAACTACGGAGCGGCTGCTTTGCGCTCCGCCAACAGCGCCTCGTAACCCTTGCGCACCCACATGGCATTGCTGCCGATGTTCAGCTTTTCCAGTCCCGGCGGCGGCTTGACCCCCGGATCCAGCGGATGGAGCTGCAATGCCTGCTCCCCCTTCTCCTTGAGCGCAGTTTCCAATTCCCATCCGACCCATTTTGACTCGCTGGCGTCTTTCGACCAGAACAGCAGGAACAGGTCGCGCTGCCTGATCTCGTTGTCGAGCCGTGACTTCCACTCTTCACCCGGGTTGAGGTCGAGGCAATCCTGGAAAACATCGATGCCGGCGCTGATCTTGATCGCGTCCACCCGGTCCAGGACCCGCAGCCGGTCCTTGGAGGAGTAGGAGGCGAAGGCGGTGCGTGCCGGTTCGCCGCTGGCGGTGGCCTGTCCCCTTTTCTTCGGCTTGGCGGTTATCTCCAGTTCCAGCCGCAGGCGGGCGACGATAATCCCCTCGATCGCAGCGTCAAACTTGAGTGCGATAGTTCCTTCCTCGGCGTCGTCCGCCACTTTCACATCGAAATCCAGCAGCGAGCGTCCTCCCTGCCAGATCAACTCCTGCTCGGGCGGGTCGATGGTCAGTCCGCGACCCGAGAGGCGGACCGTGACGCGGGTATCCCGTTTCCAACGGCACTCCTGGATGCCGAGTACCGCGTCAGACGATGGCGCCAGCTTGGTCAGCAGATCGCGGACCTCCTGCTCAAGCTCCTTTTCGTAAGCCACGAAGCGGGCGGTGAACTCTCCCCCCGGTTTGGCCTGTTTGGGGGCCGACGCCCCCAGTTGGACCGGCTGCGGTTCTTGCGAGGCCGGGGCTTGCGCTCCGGACATCCTGGGAACCTTTTTGGGAGGGGGACCGCCACCAAGCGTTGGCCCCAGTGCGTCTCTTGTAGGGGCAACGAGTGGATGAGTCGTGGTAAGGACCGCGGCAGCTCGCTTAAATTCAAGTCGATGAGGGGAGCCGGGCTCAATGGTCTTTCCGGCGCTTGGCTGGTCACCAGTGTAGCCGCTTGTTTCCGTGGCTTCCGCCGCCTGCCTGATCTCTTTCAGGGCCGCAATCAGTTTCCGCCGCCGCTCATTTTCCGGCGCCGAGGCCAGCACGTGATTCAGGAAATCCAGTTGTTCCAGCACCGATGAAAATTCCCGCGGCGACCCGACGTTATTGGCCTTGGCGTAGTCGGCGATGATTTCGATCGTGTAGTCGGAAAGGTCTCCGGTGGTCAGGTATCTCAGGAGCATGCAGTCAATCGGTGTTGCGGTGTTCCAGAAATTCGGGTTCTTCTGGTGGTCTTCGTCGGCCAGAGCGATGGCTTGCTCCAGTGAAGAATAAAAGTCGTTGGCGAGCTGTTGGTTTTCATCGAGCAGATAGGTCAGCGCCTGCCCGGTCAGGCAGTTGACCAGCGGATAAAAGTCCGGTCTGCCCCGTTCGGCCCCCAGGTTGTAGGCCTTGCAGTAATGTTCCGCCATCGCGCGCAGAGCGGTCTGCTTTTCGGAGTTGCCCGCCGCGATCATCGCCCTCCGTTTGGCGATGCTCCCCAACAGTGAAATCCGTTCGCAGGTCTCGCCGATGGCCCGGTTCAGCTCGATCAGCTTCTCCTCCGCTTCCTTGACCAGTCGCAGGGCCGTCTCCGGATCGCTGACAGACAGCTCCTGAGCCCAACGTGACTGCAGATTCCAGGTCTGTTCAACCGTCCTGATCGGCGCGGAGGCCTTGTCGTCGGCAATGGCTTTTTTATAATGGCCGACCGCCTCCTCGAACTGCATCAGCTCGCTGCAGGCCTGTCCCAGTGCCGCTTGCAGGGCGCCTGAAGTCAGCCATGCGGTCGGAACGTTCTGCTGTATATCCCTGATGGCTTTCCGGTATTCCGCAACCGCCGGGCCCCGGGCGGTTTTTGCCGCGGCGGCGATATTTTCCAGATCAACGATTGCTTCGGAGATGGCGGCGTAGGTGGTCTTGCGGGCACTGACAGGGCGGGAGGTTTCGCCTTTGCCCAGGGTGAAGTCCGGATCGCCGTAGCATTGGTAAGCGCCCCAGGTGTTGACATCGGGATGGGCGGTATAGGTGGCGTTGCGCGCCGTCAGGACCGCGTAGCCGAAGGACGCCCCGCCCAGCAGCTCCCGGTAGAAGGTGGCGGCGAAGAGCGCCGCCGCATCGTCCTGTACGGCCCAGCCGGCGGCCACTACGCAGCGCACCCCCATCTTGATCAGCTCGGTGGCCAGGTTGGCGGCCAGGTCCGGCGGCAGGTTGCGGGGCGGTTTGTTGTCGTCGATATGCCCCAGGTGGCAGCAGTTCACAAAAACCAGTTGCGGTACCGCTCGCATCTGCCGGATCTGGGCGGCGGTCAGGAACTGGTTCTCGCCGATGACCATGCCGCTGATCGGGGGGCCTTCGCCTGGCTGGCCGCAGCTGTCGCACGGCAGCGGAGGATGGTATTCGAACACGCCGTGTCCGGCCAGGTGGATAATCTGGTAATCCCTTGCGAAGAGTTCCTTGAGGATGGTCGTCCCTTTTGCATCGGGGCCGATCAGCGTGGTTGCGGAATAGTCGCTATTCTCCAGGGCCTTGACAACTTCACGGGCCTCCTGCTCGGCACTGGGGAGGTTTGTGAAGGGGGTAAGGGGGTTGCCCACCACCAGGGCGGTCCTGTCGCGGGCCATCACGACCCGATCGCGGAATTTTTCCACCAGCAGCTGCCGCAGCATGCCGGCCTGCACGGCCAGCGGTTTTTCGGCATGGACGGAGCTGTCTCCCCTGCGCCGTTCCTGCATCATCTCCCACGGATAGCGGGCAGCGGCGTCGTTCAGCACCAGGACCACATCGCGCCGGTCAGGGGCGTATTCCTTGAGCTCGTTCGGGATCAGCATTTCGAAAAGAGTAATGGAAACCCCTTCGTTGCTGGCGGTGCTCTCCGACATCTCCGCGATGAAGCGGTCGGCCAGGTTGCGCTGGGACTGCAACAGGTGGACCTCGGCCCGCGCCCGGTCGGTCAGCAGGTCGAAGGAGAGCCGTGCTTCCTTATCCTCCTTGATCTGGAGCCTTTGCCACCAGGGCTCGCCCTCGGCGAAGCTGGCCCGGCGCATGCCACCCTCAAGCGGAAGCACCAACGGCTCGGGATCAATTGCAAAGGAGCGGGCTATTTCCGGGACGCCGCGCAAGTTTGCCAGGGTCCGGACCGCATGGATGGCCAGGTCCTCGTAGAGTTCCACGAATTCCACCTCTTCGATGCGGGCACAGTCGCTGCGGCCTGATTCTTCGATGTAGCGGTTGGCGTCGACGACACCGCGCAGAATGGCGGTGACCGCGTCCTGCACCGAGATGCCGCCGGCTCCGGTGCCGATCAACAGGGCGCTGATGCCGGCGTGGCCGGCCTTGCCGCTTTTTACCAGCGGACATTCGGCCCGCGATAACGAGTAGGAACGCACTCCGCGTGAGACGGCCCGCAGCAGCCGGCCGGGAGAGAGCTTGCCTACTTGACCGAGGCCGATCACGATGGCGCCGGCCGGTTTGCCGTCACTCTTCTGCAGACGTTCCCAGTCGGGGTTGAGAAAAATCTCGGCCGTGTCATCGTCACCGGGGTAGATCCTGAGACGGTGCCGGGCACTGAGCCGGCCGTCGAGGGTCTGATCCAGGTAGGCTTCGGCGCTGATGATCGTATCGCCTTGATAGTGCCCCACCAGGATTGGATGGCTGGCGAAGGCCAGGCTGCCGTGCCGGACGCTGACCTTGATCTTGAATTCCAGTGTCCGGCGGCGGGCCTTGCGACCGCCACCCAGCGCGGTTCGCGCCAGGTCTCCGAAATCCGGGTAGAGCGCTTCCCGCTCGACCGGCATATTGAAGCGCTCCACCGTGCCGCGGATTTCGGGTGGGGTTGTCGGCAGCCGGTTGGTGGCGCCTTGCCGCAGCAGGTCGCTGATCGCTTCAAAGCCCTCTTCGGCGGCGGGCAGGTCGCCATGGGCGGCATCCAGGTACCAGGTCCTGATGCCGGCCGGTATGCCGCTTTCCCACGGAACCCGGCCGTCCCCCCGCGCCGTGGCGTGGAAGACCAGCCTTTTTTCGCTCCCTTCTTCTGCAATGGTCAGGTCGAGCGGGGTGGCCGGCGCGCTGCCGGCGATGTAGAACACCCGCTCCGGGTCAAGACGGGAGTCGAACAGGATTTGCTGCATGCTCCTTGCCGCCGCCAGCGCCTGGGCGGACGGGGGCTGCCAGCAGCCGCTTTCGGGATCGGCGTCCACCAGCGCCTGCCAGACATCGGCATCGAAAAGATCCAGGCTCCCGCTTGCCGGCAGCATCTCCAGCAGGCCGGGGAACTGCGCCACGATCCCGATCAACTCTTTCATGTCCCTGGTCGTGTCGAGCAGTGCGAGCCGGCGGATCAGGCCATCGCGTCCCGTCAGGATTTGGGCCACCGCGTGGCAGCCGCCGTTGGGGGTGCCGAGCATGATCAGCCGTGCGTCCGGGCGTTGCTTGATCCGCTCCCAGAGATCAGGCCGCGCGGCAATCATGGCCCGCGCCACGAGACCACCCATGGAGTGGGCCACAATGCTGACCGGCTGTCTGCTGGCCTCGGTATCGTCCAGAGCCTGGGTGATTGCCGTGGCCAGGCGCTTGGCCTCCTCGAAGACCGAGACCCGCCAGTCGAAGGGGAAGGGCTCGACCCGGTGCGTTCCGGACAGGTGTTTGACCAGATCACCGTAGAACATCCAGAGCGGGGCTTCCGCCGACACCAGGTTCGGTGTGCCGTAGCGCAGCAGTTGGAGCTTGCCCTGGGCAAGGTCGAGAGGGTCGAGCCAGATCCGGTTCTGGTCGATGGCCAGATGGCTCCCCATGATTCCCGGCAGCACAAAGACCACCGGACGCCCGGCCGCCGCGCCCCGTTGCTCGTAGGGAGGGGTGCCGCTGTCGGTGTCACGCACGGAGAAGGCTTCGAAGCCGTCCTCTTCGGCGCCGCTCCTGGTCAGGGCTCGCACCAGGCCTTCGGCGCTGTCGGCATTTCCGAAATAGCTGAAATGGTTCACATCGCCACCGCGCCGGAAGATGAAGCCAGCCCCACCCAGTCGCTCGGCGCCGCCGAACATGGCGTCGGTATTCACCACCAGATCGTGGTCATCCTGGTAGAGCGGGTCGGTCAGCAGCGTGCCGAGGGCGCTGACGACGCTTTCCCCCTCGATATCCCCGGAGATTACCCGCAGCTCGCCGTTCAGTGTCACATCCGGGCGGTTGAGCAGCGCCACCAGCGGGGAGGAGGGGATCATTGCCTCGATGCCGGGCAGTACGGCCGGGTCGGAGCGCTCCTTGGCCACGGCCATGATCAACTCGCTGAAGATGTTGTAGAGGACGCTCCCTGGCGTCATCTTGAAGAGACTGAAAGAGCCCAGCAGATTAAAGAGGATTGACAGGTAGATGTCGAGGCGCCCCGAGGCCAGAGTCGTTCCACGGGCCGGGCAGGCGACCCTTACAAAACGCTCGACCCGGGTGCGTTTCTCTTTCAGCAGCGTGTTGAGCCGGCGCAGGTCCCCCCGCACACGATCGGGATCCCTTTCGGCAAAAAAACTGAGCGCCGCTTCGTCGAAAGGGTCACATCCGCCGCCGTTTCTCCCGGCGTGGCAGAGCAGTTCGCCAACCATGCCTCCGCGCGAGTGGGAGACCAGGTGGAGGCTGGCATTGTTGGGGAGCCGTTCGGCCAGGGCGATGGCGTTGTGAATCGGGCTCTTGCTGAGGGATTCGTGCTCCAGGCCAAAGACCCGTCCTTCGTAGGGCGCCAGAAGCTGGTCGAGCTGGGGCTTGCGCTTGTCGCTCCAGAGTTTGCCAAAGCTGCCGGCGGTGGAAGAGGCGGTGCCATGCAGAAAGAGCAGGGCCGGACGGTCATCGGGAAGGGTGATGGTTCCCTCCTGCACCCGTTTCAGGACAAGTTCATCGGCGCCAGAGAGGCGGTAGAGGCCGGGTCCGCGCCCCTCGTCGGCCGTGCCGAGGGTGTGATCCTCCCAGGCGGATGCGATTTTCCGGGCGGCAAACTCTGCCAGATCGATATGGAAGAAGCGCAGCGTCTTGATCACGATCTTGCCGATGATCCCCCGCGTCCCGCTCCTGCCGGGCAGGGAAGCCGGTAAATTCAGGATGCCGTCCGCCGCGCGGGTTCCGGCCAGTTGCAGCACCTCGCTCCTGAGGCGTTCCTGGGTTGTCCAGAAACGGGTGCCATCCTCAAGTTCCAGCTCTACCACATCGTCCGATCTGCTCTCGATGACCGGCGCTTCGGCCGCACCCTCCCGCGCCGTGCTGATCCGGAAAGTCTGGACCGAGCGGATGTTGAAGACGTCCTTGAGTTGCTCGGGAATCGCCGGAGTTGTTTCATCGACTTTCTTGCCTGGAATGCGGAGCTTGATGGGGGTGTTGTCGGCGGCCATGGTATGTCCCTCCTGGAATCACGGTGATCGAATCAGTTTGTTTGCTTGCTGGCTATTTTGTGCACGGTGTTTTCCCGGTGCTGGCTCAAAGATTATCATTCTTTGCTTTCGAGAGACTGAATCTGCTTCCTGGTGTTGATCGTCCCCGGATGGTCCGCGCCGAGCACACGCTCCAGGTCGGGCAAGAGCTCGCGAAAGAGTCGCAGAGCTTTGGGCGTTTCGCCGCTTAGTTTGGTACAGAAGGCAATACACTTACGGGTTATGAGCGTATCAGGATGGTCCGCGCCCAGCACCCGCTCCTGAGCGGGTAAAAGCTCTTGAAAGAGTCGGGTTGCTTCGCGCGGATCACCGCATTCTCTGGTCCAATCGGCGATATTGCTGCGGGTTTTGAGAGTGTAGGGGTGTTCCGCGCCGAATACCCTCACACGATCGGGCAAGAGTTTTTTAAAGAGCTTCAACGCTTTGTGCGGGTTGCCGCTCTTACCGGTCCATAAGGCGATGTTGCTGCGGGTCTTGAGAATGTCGGGATGATCCGCGCCAAGAATCCGCATCCGATCAGGCAAGAGTTTTTGAAAGAGCTTCAGCGACTCGCTTGCGTTGCCTGTTTCACCGGTCCAGTGGGCGATAT
This sequence comes from Deltaproteobacteria bacterium, assembly GCA_030654645.1. Taxonomy (GTDB): domain Bacteria; phylum Desulfobacterota; class Desulfuromonadia; order Geobacterales; family Pseudopelobacteraceae; genus JACRCG01. Next base: position 11,353 of record JAURXC010000239.1, read on the forward strand.
TGCCGCGGGTTATGAAAATGTCTGGATGGTCCGCGCCAAGAATCCGCGTCTGGTCATGCAAAAGCTCTTGAAAGAGCTTCAGCGCCTCGTTTACTTTGAATGTCTCCCCGGTCCAGGTGGCGATGTCGTTGCGGGTTTTTAACGTGTAAGTGTGCTCCGCGCCGAACACTCTTGCCTGCTCTGGCAACAGTTCCCGTGAGAGTTGCAGAGCCTCGCGATAGTCGCCTGACTTTCCGGTGTATGAGGCGATGTTGTAGCGGGTGGCGAGGGTGTCCGGGTGGCTTGAGCCGAGCAGCCGCTCCTGATTGGGCTGAAGTTCCTGAAAAAGCCGCAGAGCCTCGCGGTAGTTGCCGCGCTCACCTTCGAAACGGGCTATCCAGGCTGCAAGCACGGCCTCTTCGACAGAGTGGGGTTCCTGTGTCAAATGCCGTGCATGGGGGAGTTCGAATTCCAGTCCGGCATGTTTTCGGATGTCGGTCACATCCTCCAACAGGCTGGCAAGCGCAATGACCGCGGCCGTTCGCACTGTTTTGCGCAGCGAAATTGCACCTTTTCCCGCCGGATCGCCGTGAATCATGGTGTAGCGTACCAGAGCGTGAACCGAGAGCGTGTCGCCGGTCGCCTCCCCCAGCGAAACTGTGGCCAGTGAGTGGGTTTCAAGCTGGTTAATCGCCTTGGCAAAACAGGTCTCTGAGCCGGCTTCGTCCAACAGCAAGGCCCGGCCCAGGGCCGCCCTGGCCAGCCTGAACGAAATGGGGGTGCCGCCGTGCAGCTCTCCGGCAAGGCGCAGGAGATTCAATCCTTCCTCTCCGAGCAGCCGCACGCTCTGTACAAGGGTGACTACGATGCTCTTCTCATGACCTCCGGGAAGCTGTCCCCCCAGTCCGTCAATTAGTGCCCCGAGCGGATCGGTTTGCGCCTGTGCCAGATCGGCCCGCATCGCCGCGAAACTCCTGGATTTGAGCAGGAAGTGTCCGGTCACATCCAGCGCCAGTGCGTGGCGGCCGAGATCCTCGGCGAGGCCTTGGGCGTCGCGCCGCTCCAGATCGGACCGGGGTTTGCGTTCCTGGGTAAGCAGTTCATAGGCCGGTTCCTGCTCCAGCACATCGATCTCAACCGTAACGCCGATCCCATCGTACTCCCTGCAGCGGGTGGTGATCAGGGTGCGGCCGTTGGCGCCTGGCGCATACCATCCCGGCAGGCCCTGCTCCTGGTCCAGGCCAGGCGGTAAATCGTCAACAATCCAGAGGTACGGTTCTCCGCCAGCAAGTTTCTGCCCGAGTTGATGGTAGATTACCCGGAAATCAAGACCGGTGATGTCAATGTCCAGATTGATCGCCAGCCCCTCGATCTGTTGTTTCCGTACTCCTTCGCGCGCTTCGGGATCCATCGGTTTATGGGGATCGAAGCCGTAGGCGCGCAACCAGTAGATACCGCCGGGGTAAGCCGCGCTGAAACGCCTGGCATACTCGATCGCCAGCAGGCTCTTGCCCACGCCGCCCAACCCGGTGAGCTGCACCACGACAGCGGGGTTCTCGCAGTCGGAAATCCCGACCGGATTAATGGCGGTGTGGATGCGCCACAACTCGCGCAGTCGGCCAACGAACCGCGCCGAGCCCGGTTGTGCGGAAGGGCGCCATGCCGGCAGCTTGAACTGGCGCAGTGCGGCAAAATCATCGGCCAGCCCGGCCAGTCTCTCGCCGAGCAGCCGGATGCAGGCGTCCTGGGCTGTCTCGTCCTTTGGCGCGCTTAGATAGTTCTGGCGCTCCACGTCGCCCAGGGCGATATGGGCCACGTTCTCCAGGGGGTTGAGGATCAGGATACGCGACAGAACGTCGCGGGTCAGCCGCTGTGTGCAGATCCAGGCGGCGATCAACTCCTTCTGGCAGTAGCTTGATTGGGCGTATTCAGGGGAATACCAGGCAAGCAGCGCGTGGGAGCGGGCCAGACCATCACGGATGCGGGCCGGGAAATCGTCGAGCGGATCGATCTCCTCGCGGTCGATCCAGATATCGACCCCCGCCTTGGTCAGGGCTTCGGCAAACGGATAAACCTGCTCTTTGTTCTTGCGTGAGTAGCTGATGAACAGCGTGGCCATCTGTATGACCTCTCTTTTTCCGGAGATACCGGCCTTGCAAATAAGGCCGCGCGACGCTATCGGGCGCGTTCCCAGGTGATGTAACTGATTTTCATGACGCCGGGACTGGGGCCGACCGGTTCCCGGAGCTTGAAAGATGCCAGATTGCCGTGGCTGGTCCGGACGCAGGCGTAGTAGTTCTCAGCAACCCTCTGGATGGGGATGCGCCGTTCCGTCATCTTTACCTGTGAGCAGCTCTCGTAGGTGGTCTTCTCCCGTGTCAGGCCGATGACCGCACCGTTCCTCGGCGTCAGGTAGCGCTCTGTCTCCGTCACCGCCTCAAACCAGAAATCCGCATCCCCGTTTCGGACAATTTTGCCCGAATCCAGGTCGAACAGATAAGTCTGATGAACCTCCAGGTTTCCTCTGGCGAGCACTTTCTGAGCCGCGGGTGTATCACCCGCCGAGCCGCCGGCAGCCTGTGGCGCGGATACCAGCAGGTCCACCGCCGTACCGCGCCTGGCCGTGGCGCCTGCTTTGAGTTTCTGGTTGAGGACCATTCCGGGGAGAGACTTGTCAGTCGGTCGAAGAGTCTCGGTTCCCGGCCGCAGTCCAGCCTCGGTCAGTATCCTTACGGCGCGTTCCAGCGGTTGCCGCACCACGTTCGGCACGGTTACCAGTTCCGCTTCCGGTGCTTTGACGGTGACCACCAGATTGACTTTCTTGCCCTTGGTCAGCTTCGTTCCTGCCTTGGGTGACTGGGCGACAACCGTGTTTGGGCTCATATCGCCGGTCTCCCGTTTTTCCACCTCTCCCGCCAGCAGTCCGACTCTTCCGAGGGCCGCCCGGGCGCTGTCCAGCGATTTTCCGGCCAGGTTCGGCACGTTGATGAGTATGGGCGGGGCTGGTTCCTGCTGTGTGTCGGTCGCTGGCGCTGAGTCCGTTGCCGGTATCTTCGGTCCCCGGTCGGTTGGGTGGGTGTTGCTTCCGGTAGAGGGGGAGCCGGTGGTGGTTGTGACCTGTGGCGATCCCTTGAACAGCCTGACAAAGCTGTTTCGGAACGACTCGACGCCGGTCAGCAGTCCCGTCAGCGCCAGCAGCAGTGCGGTGACGGAGCTGATCAGCCAGGTAAGCCGGTTTTTTTGCACTCCGGACAACGGTTTCGTGTTGGCCCCGCCAGTGGGGACCGTTTCTGCCGTCCCCTCCAAAATCCGTCCCAGGGTCTCGACCAGTTGCGCCAGGTCCGTGTCCCAGTGGGTGTCGTTGATCTCGATGGCATGGCGGCGGGCCAGCAGTTTCAGGTCATCGGGAAGGTCCGCCTCTTTTGGCATGCCCGCATCCTGGACCAGCACCGGAATCACCCGGATGTTTCGCTTCAGGGCCGTTCCGACTTCAAGGCGGATGAAGTCCGCAGTGTCCTCCAGTCGCCGCCGGCCGGCCGCGTCGCTGCAGTCAAACCACTTCCGGCCGATGATAACCAGTAGCACCGTGCAGGAACCCACGGCCCGATCGATGGCCTCCACGAAATCAACCCCCGGCTCGATGGCGGAGACATCCATGAAGACCCGCTCCCTGCCGAAGCGTTCCCGCAAGCGGTCGTAGATCCGCCCGGCGTGCCCGGCGCTCTC